>JAQVPO010000161.1 GCA_028702015.1 Synergistaceae bacterium
ATAGTTGCAGATCTCTACGGAGATGTTCTTTCCCTTCAAATATCAGCAGCAGGATGGTACAGACATATTGATAAAGTAGCAGCCGTTTTTAGAAAAGTTCGTAAGCTTTCGGCTATAGTGCTTCGCAATGAAACTAAACACCTCGAAAAAGAAGGTATCCCCAAAGAGACAAGAGTTTTGCTTGGAGAGATGCCCAGGGAACCGCTTAAAATAAAAATGGGTTCTGTTTATGAGCTTGTCGACATTAAAAATGGACAAAAAACGGGGGCGTATCTGGATGTCAAAAACATACCTGATATGATAGCCCCTCTTTTTAAAGATGCTAGAGTTCTGGACTGTTTCAGCTATCAAGGGCATTTCGGACTTCACGCCCTTGCCTCAGGAGCTTCGGAGGTAGTCGCTGTAGAGCAGTCCGAGCCAGCTATAGAGATTGCCAGAAAAAATCTTGATATCAACGGATTGCCTAGGAAGATGGACTGGATATGCGGTAATGCATTTGACATAATGAGAAAGATGGACAGCGACAGAGAGAGGTTCGATGTGGTGATAATGGACCCTCCTCCGTTTTCCCCTGCCAGGGGGCAGATTGATTCTGCGCGCCGCGGGTATAAGGAACTTGCAATAAGAGGACTGAATAGGATCAAGGATGGCGGACATCTTGTTTTTATGTCCTGCAGCCATGCTTTTACAAGAGAAATGCTGTTGTCTGTGCTAAATGAAGCAGCAATTGATGCTGGTCTATCATGCCGTATCGCGCTGGAGATCCACCAGCCTTTTGATCACCCCGCCCTTTCGGCAGTGCCTGAAACAGATTATCTGAAAGGTTTTGTTATGGGGGTTCAGGCTTGATGATAACTATAAATAACATTAAAGCTGTTCTTTTTGATTTTGATATGACACTTGTGGACAGCAGCTATGCAATACATCACTGTACCAATTTACTTGCAGGCCACCTTGGGTTCAGTCCTATATCAAGAGAAAAAGTTCTCTCCGCGATAGGTCTGACCATTGAAGACAGCTGGCGGATGTTCTGGGGGGATTTTCGCCAGGAGTGGGTGGATTTCTACAGAGCAAACTATAGGGAAGAAGAACAGGCAAGACTGAAGTTTTTCCAGAATACATTAAGCACTCTTGAAAAACTGCGTATGAACGGTATTAAGGTTGGAGTTGTCTCAAATCGCCGTTTTGCCAAAAGACCTGTTGAATTTATGGGACTTACTCCTATGCTTGATGTAGTAGTTGGATTGGAAGATGTTGAGAGACCTAAACCTGAACCTGACTCCCTTCTTAAGGGGTTTGAACTTCTGAGGGTTTCTCCTCCTGAAGGAGTTTATGTAGGAGATACAGATATAGATATGATGACTGCTCTTGCCGCCGGCTGCAGAGGAATAGGTATGACGACCGGTAATTTTGATAAGAAATCTTTACTCAAAGCTGGTGCCTGTGAGGCAATGGATGATCTGGGGGAGATATTACTCCTTTTTGCAGAGTGACAGAAGGTAATAGTCAATGGTAAGACGTTTTGAATCCGAAGAGACAAGAAGATTCAGACCGATGTACTGGCTTATGGTCATTCTGGTGATTGTCTTATGGGTTTGGGCATTTAAACTTTATTTTGACAGATACGAGTATCTTCACCCTGAGATAACATGGGCAGTACCCGGAATAGATGTGGAACTGGTCAAAATAAGAGGAGTTCTCCTATGGAAAGAAGCCTTGATCCCTGCTTCGGCTGAGGGAATAGTTACATATCCTCAAGGAACTGGACCAGTACGTGTGGCAAGGGGTTCTGTCGTTGCCAAAATCACTTCGGGAAAGAGAGTTTTTGAAGTAAAAGCCTATCAGCAGGGGTATTTTGTGGCTGCCCTTGACGGGATGGAACAGAGCTGGCGCTACTCTGAACTATGGCCTGGTTTTCAGCCTCTTCCTGAGAATAGCCCATTAAGTCATCTAAAGGATGGTCTGCTCGTAGGGAAAGGTGTGCCGGTTGGAAAATTGATCGAGCAGCCGCAGGAGCTTAGATTTATCGGCTATTCGAGAATATTGGGAAATATGGCAGAACAGATAAAAAATAAAAAACTGAGAGTAAAAATGGATGGAGTGGATACAGCTTCCACAGCTGACATAAGAGTAAGTACCAGTTCAGGCAATAAAGTAAAACTATACATTACGATGCCGTGGTTCCAGCCAGAGCTGGTACTTTCAAGAAAATATGTATTGATAGTAGAGGCAGGCAGGACAGAAGGTGCATTGGTGCCGCAATCCTCAGTTATAACGGAAGGCGAAAGATTAGGAGTATATATGGTCAGAGGTTCCAGAGTGGTTTTTGTTCCTGTAAAGGGCAAAAACATTGGCAACAATATGTTTATAATTACTGAAGGGGTTTCCGTAGGAGATGCCGTAGTGGAATATGCATCTACTGCTCGTGAAGGGAGGATCCAGCTTTGGTAGATTTTATAGATCAGAATATAATTGAGATTCGCGAAAGAATCAGAGCTTCAGCAAAACTCAGCGGCCGGGATCCTGCAGAGATAAAGCTGATGGGAGTTTCAAAGACTCATCCTGCTGAGTATATGTTGTCTGCTGCAGGAAAACTGGATATTTTAGGAGAAAACAGAGTACAGGAGGCTGCTGACAAAAGACTTGACTGGCCCTCTGAAGAGAGAACGCCATGGCATCTTATCGGGCACCTTCAGAGAAATAAAGCAAGGAAAGCCCTAGATATCTTTGATTTGATTGAAACAGTTGATTCTTTAGGACTTGCACGAATGCTGGACAGGATACTGACAGAGACGGATGCGTATAGTTTTCCTGTATATATCGAGGTAAACATGTCAGGGGAGCTTACAAAAAGCGGAGTTGTGCCACAGGAGGCGGCAAGCCTTCTTGAAAGAATGATGCAGTATTGCCCTCGTTTGTCCGTAGAGGGCCTTATGACGATAGGACCTAATTCTGATGACAAAGGAGATATCAGGAAAGCTTTCGAAGGTCTCAGGTTAATAAGGGACGAATTAAGATCGCTCTCCGGACTGCATCTCCCGGAGCTTTCGATGGGAATGAGCTCGGATTTTGAAATTGCAGTGGAAGAGGGAAGCACAATAGTACGGATCGGTTCTGGCATCTTTGGCCGGAGATCGGCAGGATGATGCATTGTCTGTTCCGCTTGTAAGCATTTGCTGCATGGCATATGACCACGATAAATATATCAAAGATGCTCTGGACAGTTTTCTGATGCAGAAGACAGCTTTCCCTTATGAAATAATAATACACGACGACGCCTCAACGGATTCTACTCAGGAAATTATAAAGAGCTATGCTCGTAAAAATCCTAATATAATTCCAATATTTCAAAAAGAAAATAAATATTCACAAAGGATCAAACTTTTGCCTGCGTTCGTATATCCGAAAGTCAGCGGTAAATACATAGCTGTTTGTGAAGGAGATGATTACTGGACAGATCCTGACAAGCTGCAAAAACAGATCGAATACATGGAGGGGCATCCGGAATGCACACTGTGTGTGCACGCATCGAACGATGTCAGTGAAAAAGGAGAGTTTATAAAAAAAAGACAGCGATACAAGACGGATCGCATCGTCCCGATGGAGGATCTGATACTGGGAGGCGGAGGGTTTGCAATACTTGCTTCAACTGTATATCCTTCAAGATTACGATTCGAATTGCCTTCGTATTATTTCCATGCTCCTGTGGGAGATGTCCCGCTCCATCTTTTTCTGGCAAGCAAGGGCAGCGTTTTTTATTTTCATGACAATATGGCTGATTACCGGACAGGCGTTCCAGGATCATGGACTTCAGAAATCGGAGATGGTATTGGTCAAAAACAAATAAATCAGCAGAAGGCCATGTCAGATATGTATAAAGAATTTGCTGTAAATATTCATAGTAAATATTGCCCTTTTACAGAATTTATGGCTTTAAAATGCAAGGTTCGCAGT
>JAQVPO010000162.1 GCA_028702015.1 Synergistaceae bacterium
CCCTACACGACGCTTCTTCCGATCTTTTTACTGTCGGCATAGGCGATGGCGGAAACGAGACAGGCATGGGCAGCCTGATTTCCGAAATATGTGATATCAGGCCTGATTTCAGGAAATGCCTCTCTGTAATACGAGCAGATGTAAGTATCCCTGTAGATGTCAGCAACTGGGGCTGCTATGCGCTCAGCGCTGCTCTTTCATATATTTGGGGAGAATGGCTGGGGCCTTGCATAAACGATGAGATATCCATGCTTGAAGCCCTTATTGCTAAAAAGGCAGTAGACGGCATAAGCAAAAGATCAGAACTTACAGTTGACGGTTTTCAGCTTGACGAACAAGCATTAATTATTTCAGAATTATATGAAATATGGCAAAAATATAGTTCTTGATTTTTATTTTTTCATGTACTCATGGTAAAATGATAAGTCAGAGATTGGTGGTCCTGCATGAAAAACATCAATACGGATAAGTCGGCGAAAAGTCCGCTTGTCCTTCTCGGTTTAAGTGTAATTCTCCTGCTTTTGTTAGTGACATGGAGCTTAAAAGTCGGTCCGTTCTCAGGTTTTTTTAAGGTCGAAGAAGCGGTTATCTGTCAGGAACTGGGAGATAATCGAGAGCCTCTGTTGATCAGCAACAGCATTCCCTATGGTTCAAGTCAGATTTGTCTGTGGCTGAAGTATTCTTCTGCACGAGAGGGCAGCCATCTGGAAGTTTCATGGTATTACGGTGATGAGCTGGTACTTTTGGAACCGCTTAAGCTAATGACTAAAAACGGAGTAAGAGCTTTTTATCTTTTGAGGGAAGAGGGTACCCCTCTTCCCGTTGGGGCATACAGAGTAAAAGTTTCCACACCAGCAAAAGTATGGTCGGACATCAAGTTCGAAATAGTTAGAAGAAAATGACGCTAGACCGGGAGGTCATATGAGTTGCCAAGAAAAAAGAGTGAAACCACAGAAGAACCAAAGAAAAAGGTAACAAGGAGGAGGACGTCTACCTCTGTTAAAAAAGACAAAGAGCCGATTCAGCTGAATGAAACTGAAAACGGCCTTGTTTCAGCTGAGCCTCAGAAGGAGGCCGTACCTGCTCCACCTATTGAGGTAATACAGTCTGAAGCACCGCTTCCTGCTGAAGCTGCTCCTGATGAAGCTGCTCCTGCTGAATCCGTCTCTGCCGTAATTCCGGAGGCAGATAAAGAACAGAACAGCAACAACAAAGGGCATAACGGGAACAACAACGGCTATGGCAAGCAGCATAAGCACACACATCCCAAATTAAGTTTTAATTTCCTCGCACAGCAGACCCTGGCTGAACTGAGAAAAATAGCAAAAGAGATAGGTGTAACCTCAATATCTGCCAGGCGTAAAGACGATCTTATCGTTGATATTCTTAAAACGCAGGCTGAAACGATGGGGTACAGGTTCAACGGAGGAACGCTTGAGTGTCTGTCTGAAGGATACGGGTTCCTTAGGCCGTCAGGGCTTCTTCCCAGCAGCAATGACATATATGTCTCTGCATCACAGATACGCAGATTCGGACTGCGAAACGGGGATGTGGTCTGGGGGATAATTCGTCCGCCCAAGGAGCAGGAGCATTATGAAGCACTTCTAAGAGTTGAAAATGTAAATTTTACTGACCCTGAAGCTGCAAGAAAAAGACCGCATTTTGAATCACTGACCCCAATATTCCCCGATGAAAAATTAAATCTGGAAACGGACAGGAAAATTATTTCTACAAGGACAGTGGATCTTTTTGCACCTATAGGCAAAGGACAGAGAGCGCTGATCGTTTCTCCGCCTAAAGCAGGTAAAACTACCCTGCTTAAAAATATAGCGAATGCCATCACAACTAACCATCCTGAAGTAATCCTTATGGTACTCCTTATAGATGAAAGACCGGAAGAAGTAACAGATATGGCTCGTTCGGTAGACGGCGAGATCATTGCCTCCACCTTCGACAGGCCGGCAGAAGAGCATATGCGTGTGGCAGCGCTTGCACTTGAAAAAGCCAAAAGGCTTGTTGAAGTCTCAAAGGATGTTGTATTGCTTCTTGACTCTATCACCAGACTTGCGAGGGCATCAAACCTGATCGTGCCGCCTTCGGGCAGGACACTTTCAGGAGGTATGGATCCATCTGCCCTCTACTTCCCCAAGAAATTTTTCGGAGCTGCAAGAAATATTGAATTTGGCGGTAGCCTCACTATAATAGGAACAGCGCTTGTTGAAACAGGCAGCAGGATGGACGATGTCATTTATGAGGAGTTCAAGGGAACTGGAAATATGGAAGTTCATCTGTCACGGAAAATCTCGGAACAGCGTATATTCCCAGCTCTGGACATCACTAAATCAGGAACAAGAAAAGAGGAATTGCTGGTTCCTGACGATGACCTCCAGCGTATCTGGGTGCTTAGGAGAAAAATCGCAAACATGGATGAAGCAGAAGTGCTGAATCTCATTTTGGATAAATTACGCAATACGGTGAATAATCGCGAATTTCTTGCTACAATAAAGGCAGGCTGATTTGTTTACGGAAGACCCGGGCTAGTGATAAAGGATGATGTGTGGAGTGGCTGAGTGATGTCGAGATTTACTTTTACAAAATTTAAAAAAAGAGAAACGATATACTTTGGTCTTTTCATTATTGCAGCTCTGTCGGCATCTGTAATTTTGTCTGCAATGGCAGCCGAGCGTGCAGGCATGTACTGGATAGGGATGGATCTGCATGATACATCTGAAAAAGCTACCAACAGCAGAGGGTTTTTAATGGTAGATGTCTCTGATCTTTCAGCCGTCAGCACCTCTGTTCAATCACAGAATTCAGATATGGAAGTCGTCCCAATAGGGATAGGCCCGTTGCCAAGCGTTCCCACACTTACGACAGAAGAACTGAAGCTTTACGGAGTACTCTCAAGGGGAGACGGTTTGATACTCAGTGAGGATAAAGAGGCTTTGATCGGTGACATATGCTGGCAGGAGGTCATATTGGACCAGGGTGAAACCATAAGTTCCGTGGCGGATGAGTATGGAGTTAAAGTTGAGGATATAAGACGTGCCAACGGTCTGAAACCAAATGAAAATCCAAAGTATACGGATATTCTATATGTTCCTGACAATGCTGAATCTGTTCCCATGACGCTTGCCTATGTCAATAAACTCAAAAAGTATGAGGCAGATCTTGAAAAACAGGGCAAACCTCTTCAGTTGACTGAATATGCAGTTAAAGATGGAGATTCGCTCTGGTCGATCGCTAATAAATTTGACCTTGATCTTGACACGATAATAGGCTCGAACAAAATATCAAATATCAATTATGTCAAGCCTGGCACTGTACTAAGGATACCGAACCAGGACGGTATATTTGTGAAAGTATCCAGAAATGATACAGTTGCCAAACTGGCTGATAAATATGGCTCTTATAAACAGGCTGTGTATGTGGCAAATCTTATGAGTGATAAGGAGAGCCTCAAAATAGGGAATGAAATATTTCTGCCAGGAGGAAAGGTCGCAGCAGTAACTGTATCCGAGAGCAGAAGGGTCAGGACGCGTGTTGCCAGGACGACTGTTACCGCATCTTCCAGAAAATTCCGCTGGCCGGTCATGGGTAAGATTTCCAGTGTATTCGGATGGCGCCGCAGCCCCTTCGGGCGCAGGAGGGTTTTCCACGCAGGACTGGATATCAGGGCACCAAGAGGCAGGGGGATAGTCGCAGCAGGAGACGGAAGGGTAGTGTATTCAGGCTGGATGAGCGGATACGGCAAGGCAATAGTTATTTCTCATCCAGGCGGCATGTCAACTCTTTACGGACGCTGCAGCAGCCTTCTTGTGAGGAAAGGCACTATTGTAAGATCAGGACAGCTCATAGCTAGAGTTGGAAGCACAGGAAGGTCTACGGGGAATCACCTGCATTTTGAAGTGCGAATAAACGGCAGCCC
>JAQVPO010000163.1 GCA_028702015.1 Synergistaceae bacterium
TCATAACGAAGAAAAAGCAAGGATTGTGCTTAAAGAAAATAATTATCTGTAGCGTGTGCGCTTGCGGAAAAATTGAAGAGATTTGAGATAACAGTGCCGGGGTGTATGAGAGTGAATACCCCGGCACTGTTTTATGTATCAGGATGATATTGTCTTTTTTTTAAAAAGCAGGAACTACCCCTTTGGGAGAAAGCACGTCAATAATGTATTTTTTTACTTCTGGTGAATTGAGTGCTTTTGAGAGAGCTTTAGTTGCGGGAGTGTCCTTATCTTTGCTCCTTACAGCCAGGACTACTGCATAGGGTGAATTTTTATCCTCAAGGGCCAGCGCTTCTTTGGTAGGATTAATGCCTGCATCGACTGCAAAATTCATCGTGATCACAGATATCGTTGTATCTGGAAGGCTTCGCGGGAGCTGAGGAGCTTCCAGCTCTATTATCTTCAAAGATCTTGGATTATCGATTATATCCCTGGCAGTCAGATCCTTTTTTGACGGATCCATTTTAATCAGTCCTTCGCGCTCAAGAAGCTTGTATGCACGGAAACCGTTTGTCGGGTCGTTCGGTACGGCGACAACAGCTCCTTTTTTTACATCCTTGAGTGATTTGACCTTCTGGGAATATATGCCTATCGGAAGAAGATGCACCTTGACCAGAGGAACTATGTCAAGTTTTTTTTCTTTTTTCATATTATCAAGATAAGGTACATGCTGGAAAAAATTAGCATCAAGGTCTTTGTCCTGGAGTGCATAGTTGGGCTGGACGAAGTCGGTGAATTCCTTGATCACCAGTTCGTATCCATCTTTTTTCAGCACTTCTTTTGCTACGGCAGCGATGTCTTTAGCTGGGAAAGGTGTTACACCAATTACGATTTTTTTCTCAGCTGCAAAACATGCTGCAGGGATCAATATTGCTGCGATGACGGCGATGATAAAAGCTTTCTTCATTCCTTTTTTCCTCCTCGTATTTTATATTCTCTTAAAAAATAAAAGGGCCGGACCCTTGCGGGTCCGGCCCTGATATGGCAAGAGCTGACTAGGCGCCGACCATTTCAGGAGAGGATCCGCTCAAGCCGCACATCATCATGCACATTATTCCGAATACGATATTATGCTGCATTGCGTTTCCTCCTCTCTAAGCCGGAAAATAATTTAATTGCGGAAATTCTATATTGATGTTCGATAAATGTCAATAAAAATATTAGTTTCCAAGCGGTAAGAACATTTTGCCGGGATTCAATATGTTAAGCGGGTCAAAAGAGCGTTTTATATTTCTTAGAAGCTCAAGTTCTGCTGGAGATTTGCTTTGTATGATTATATGCTGTTTGACATGTCCGACTCCGTGTTCCCCGCTGCCGACACCTCCGAGGCTTATTGCCTCTTTTATGAGTGCCTCGAAGAATTCCTCAGAGTAGACAGCCCATTTTTCAGGAGACATGCCCTCCGGCTTGATCGGGATCGGATGGATATTCCCATCGCCGATGTGTGATATTATGCCCATTTCAAGGCCCCATTCCCTGCCTGCGGAATTTATTCTCCGTAACATCTCCGGAACAGCGGAGAGCGGTACCATCAAGTCCCCGGAACTGCACGCCCAGGGGTCTTTGGCTCTCATTCCCTCAAGGCCATTCTGCCTGACATTCCACATGGCTGCAGAATCTGTCCTGCTCTCTGCAACGAAGACTTCGAAAGCGCCGCATGACATACATATCTTGCCCACGACTTCGTAGCTTTCTTCAAGCTCTCCTTCGTTGTCAGCTTCGATCTGTATTATCAGATATCCTTCGCTTTTTTCCTGTTCAGGAAGTCGGCAGCCCAGGTATTCAGTTGTATACCGTACCAGGTTTCTGTCCATGAATTCACAGGAGATTATTTTTTTGCCTGAACTTATAACCTTTGAAACGCTCTCAACCAGAGTATCAATATCTGGGTAGCATGCAAGCAGGTTCACTGTTTTACCAGGCTTAGGCTCGAGGTTAACGATCAGTTTTGTGATGACGGCAAGTGTTCCTTCGCTCCCGATCAAAAGCTGAAGTATGTTGTATCCCCACGTGTCTTTTCTGAACCGGCCGCCAAGGCTTATAACTTCTCCGGATGGGAGGACGGCCTCTGCGCCCAGTATGTGCCTTCTGGTGCTGCCGTACCTGACGACCTTTCCGCCGCCCGCGTTAGTCGCGAAGTTTCCTCCGATGAAGCTTGTCTCCGTACTCATCGGATATCCTGCATACATGAATCCTTTTTCAGCCGCTGCCCTGCATAAGTCATTTGTCACCACGCCGGGTTCGACAACTGCGACACGGTTCACAGGGTCTATTTCGATGATCGAATTCATTCTTTCAAGAGAGATAACTATCCCTCCTGCAAGAGGGACAGCCCCTCCGTTAAGTCCGCTGCCCGCGCCTCTAGGTGTCACAGGTATCCTGTAACGAGACGCGATCTTCATGACAGAACTTACCTGTTCTGTGTTTTTAGGCAGTACGACAGCCTCCGGCATGTGCCCCCATATCCGCCCGGCCTGGTCCCAAGAATAGTTTTCGAGGACATCTATGTTCTTTGTTATAACGCCTCCGCTGTCAAGAACGGACTCGAGCTCCTCAATTATCTCCTCTGTCAGTCTGCTGTATATATCCATATTCCATTACGGCCGTTTCTTAAGTGAATCTATAAGTCCGTCAAGTATTTCCATAGCATCGCCCTGAATACTGAGATCGGCAACTCTGAATATAGGTGCTTCCGGGTCGTGGTTTACTGCTATGATAGTCTCTGCTCCGGACATGCCTGCAATATGCTGAACAGCGCCTGATATGCCAAAAGCCATATATACTACAGGAGTTACAGATTTGCCGCTTAGTCCGACCTGGGCTGAATATGGCGCCCAGCCAAGGTCGACTGCCATGCGTGAAGCCCCGACTGTTCCGCCTATGAGCCCTGCAAGTTCTTCAAGCTTTGCGAAATTTTTTGCGTTTTTCATGCCCTTGCCCCCGGAAATGATTATTTCCGCTTCCTGTATGGGCAGGCCGACAGATGTCTCAGGTTTGAATCCAAGATATGTAAGGGCAGATGCAAACAAATCTGCTGGAGGAGATACTGTTATCAGCTCTCCTCTGCGCGAAGTGTCCGGCGGAAGAATTTTTTTTGATTTAGGCCTGACGGTGCACATCTGAGGGTTGTGCCCTCGTGTTTTTATATCTGCCATAACGTTGCCCCCTATAGCAGGTCTTGTCTGGATCAGCTTTTGAGAAACAGGGTCTACCGAAAGCTCGGTGCAGTCAGCCGTAAGTCCGCAGCCGATCCTGGCGCTGAGCATCGGCATTACGGTCCGTCCCTGTGTTGTTGCAGATGCGATGAGGATCGACGGACAGAATCTGCGGATGAGGTCTTCAAGGAGATTTACTTGAATATCGCAGCGAAAATTTTCAAGCGATTGGCTGTCTATTATATAGACCTTGTCAGCCCCTGCATGGATAAGTTCTTCCGCACGCGACGAGACACCGTGTCCCATCAATATGCTTGCAAGAGGAGCATCCATTGAATCTGACAGTTTTTTCCCCCATGCAAGAAGCTCTTTGGATACGGGGTGGATCTCTTTATCTCTTACTTCTGCCAGTGTCCAGACCTCATTCTCAGTCCCGCTCATTTTACTGCCCCCAGACAATTTTTATCTTCAAGAAATTCCATGATGGTTTTAACTGCCTCATTTACTCTGCCGGAAGAAGAAATCTTTCTTCCCTGTCTGGTCATCTGCGGATATGTAACATTGATCACCCATGTCGCAGAGCCTTTCAGGCCTGTAGATTCTTCGTCAAGCCCTAGATCCTCGGCATTCAGGACGGGGATCTCCGTCTTTTTGGCACGCAGTTTGCCGCTGAGAGTACAGAGCCTGGGAATGTTCATCTCCTTGACAGGTATGACCATTGCAGGAAGAGGAGA
>JAQVPO010000164.1 GCA_028702015.1 Synergistaceae bacterium
AACTCTACGGTTCCCCTTATCAGTTCTTCATAGACAAGAGAATAATCACCGAGCTGGCTAGCCGGATAAACTTTGATCTGGATCCTGTCATTGGTCTTCTGGGCGACTTCCTTCGCTATTTCCTTCATCGAAGCAGTAGCAAAATGATCAGGCGGACTCTGTCCGGCAAACTTAAGAACTACCGGCGCGGCTGTTGCAGGCTGTGCTATGCCAACAAGCAACGCTGCACAAAAAACAGAAACAAAAGAAAACAAAAGAAAACGTTTTGTCATAATCATCCTTATCACTCCAATTCCTATGATATCGTTCCGCGGCAAAAATCTTATTTTTTCCGCAAAGTCAGAAGAGAATCTGCACACTCGGGCAGCAGTCTGAGATCTGTAACTATCCCTATGCCCAATCTCTCAAGGTCTGATGAGACCTCAATAGGAACAGTCCCTTCTTCCGTATTCTGGTTTAACACACCTCCCATGCATATCGGTATAGAAACATTCTGCTCTTCCATCTCATCCAGCACGTTCCTTGCATATTCAAGAGCCATCCCATTGTGGGTGCTGATAAAAATTACCTCAGCACCGGACTGCACTCCTGCAAGAACGACCTCGTCCGGGTTCCTTTCCGCACCGATATTGACAATCCGGCATCCTGCATGCTGCAGCAGTTTATCGATCAGCAAAAGGCCGTGTTCATGCACATCGGTCGATGCAAGAAGCACTCTGCGTCCAGAGAGCTTCTCCTTAACTTCGCCGCTTTTAAAATATGGAGTCCATATATCGACCTGCTCAAGAGTCTTCGTAAAAATATCATTGGGTATGGGCAACGACTCTCCGGCAGAAACAACACCTTGTTTTGCAGAGGGATTGAGCGTGCTCTCAAAAGCCTGGGGGCCCAGACACTTCAGCACATAAAGCATCTGGACCGCATCCTTCGTGTCGACATCGCATTCCTCAAGATACGAAAGCGCATCATTGAATATCCTTCTGCCTTTACTGCATATTGATGCTGCAAACCTCTTCGGTTCGCTGAAATCAAAGTGAGGGTGCATTTTTACTGCAATTTTTTCGATCTCTCTGCCCCACAGCTGGACCTCGCAGATCTCCTCAAGAGTAGGCGCTCTTTGTGCTTCAGTAAAAGGTACGGGCAAAACAGCATGGCCAGTAGGGCATTCGATCTGCGTCATGATATCCCATAAAAGGTATTCTGCTGTGAGAGCACGGTTTTTTTCAGGATCGCTGTGTGACGAGATCGTGTCTCCGTAAAACATTGATCCAATACAATCGTGGCCATGTATTTCATCCAGAGCGAATATCCATCCGGAACGCTTTATCGGGTCGGACACAAGCCCGCCTACACAATGGGCCAGCTTTGCCCCAAGCAGATCCTCCACGATGTACTTTTCAAGATAGGCCCATGCGGCGCTGGTACTGCAGTCAAGGAATAGCGCACCAAATCCGTCGTCAAGGTACGAATGCATAAGCGTCCCTTTGTCACGAAGAAACCCCATTATGCCTATAGCTTTGACTGTCTCAACCGTGGTCAGATCTCTGCGTTTCCACATAGGAGCTTCATGAGCAAAGAACTGAGATAAATTTCCAATCGTCGTAACACCCGCCCGCAGTGCCGAGACAGTGTTTTCTGTAGATGCAGGAAAACCTATTATGAAGTCTCCCATGTGCGGCTGAATAGGAGCGGCCTGCCCCACCTGCATCCAGTCTTCCTGTGTCTCAAGATATGGGCCGCTTTCCTGAGGAGCAGACTTTCTCAGGTTTTTAGGAAGGGACATTCTTCTGTCAAGGCAGATCCCTGCCCTGTCAATTACAAAACCGCTGCTTTCAGCAAAATCATAGGCAGCTTTGAGACTGTGTGCCGTTTCATTCCATGTATTCATGCCGATATGTGCATGGTACATAATGTGCCCCTCTTTAATACTTCTGCGCTTGTATTCAAGTTCAGACGAAACTCCATATTTTTCCATGAACATAGAACGGCCGATCTCCGTAGAAGAAGCAATATCTTTTGATTCGCGAAGGACAGCTTCCATCTTCGGGAGTTCAGTCGAATTCAACATTTTTTTTATCTTTTCCCTCTGTCCGGCCATCATCGTTTTCTCCATCCGTTTTACTTAAATTAGCATCTTAGCAACTGGATTATCTTCCTATATTTCTTATATCTTAAAGAAATTTTAGCTCAATAATTAAATATGTTCATTGTAAGTTCTACATGAAAGATCAATTTGAGAAGGGCGATTTTTATGCACTGAGCACAAAAAAATAATATTTATAGCTGAAGAGAGGACTGAGCTAAAACCTTTCTATTGTGGATTATCCGGAGCCGTCCTGAATTCCATTGACACGGACAGCAGGGAAGCAATATTTTCTTTTTGTCCGGCATAACTGAAGTTTTTATCAACGATGATCTTGGGTTCAGTGTATCCCATATTCTTTGCCTGTTTGCGGAGGTATCTCTTTCCGGCGGCCTCCGCTTTATTCAAAAGTCCATGAAAGTCAGTAGAAGATATTGTGGCTTCTGGGAGGAAAGCAGTAAAACTGTCATCACTGAAGCTGTGCATTATAAAGACCCTGCAGCTCAACTCCATAGAACTCACCGCAGCGCCGACAGCTCCTGCAACATCAAAATTTTCCGGAACAATTATCTCAAGTCCCTGGTTGTCACCTAATTTTGCGAAGACTCTTGCAGGGGTCCCTACGTATACCCTCCGCATGGATTCAAACTCACACTTTGACTGGTATTCCCTTACCGCCTCCTCTAATATGGAAACTGCTTTTTCGGATATTTGCTCGGCAAGGTCGAAACCTGCTGTCTCATATATTTCGCCAAGCCAGCAAGAAACAGCTTGGGATATCTCCGTGTCTCCAACAGAGGATGCTCCGATCGTGTTGAAAGCATCCGTAGGAGTGTATGAAATATTTTGACGCATCAACTTCCTCAGGCTGAATAAAGAGAACTCTTTCTTCCTGCAGAAAAATGATTTTATATATCCAGCAAGAGATTCGTTCCTGCCCGAGGAGCTTTCACTGCAACCATCTGTCAAAGATCCTGCAATGTCATTTTCATCATGAGGGACCTCTCTCAGTCTGCTTATAAGGCAGCCTGCAGAAAGGCCCGTCTCATCAGGTGTCCTGCATAGCGGGACAGATCTTTCAGGTCCAACTATGATTTCATTTGTTCCCGAAAATTCTATCCTGCTGTCTCCCCCCAGCGCAATGCTCATAATATCCAGGGATGGTATCATTGTTCTGTACCGCCCTATTTTTGCGCCCTCTTCACTGAACACCGCCCTGCCTTCTTCTATCCGCCCGATATCCGTTGAGGTTCCTCCAATATCCGCAACTATAAAACTGCGCTGATCACCGCCGGCAATATGGCACGCTCCTCTGAGGCTGGCTGCTGGACCGGAATATATCATCTCTATAGGAAATCTCCTGCACCATTCTGAAGGCACTAAGGTGCTGTCGCTCTTTAAAAACATTACGGGGCAGGAGATTTTATATTTTTTTACAGCTGAATTAATATCATCAAGAAGCCTGTTAGCCACAGGCACAAGAGATGTATTGAGATATGCTGTTACCGTCCTTTTTACCGAATTCAATTTTGAATACGAGAGTTCATGACTGCAGGTCACATGAGCAGCACCATTTGCCGTCAACGCTATTTTTGCAGCCGTTTCGTGCTCGGGATTCCTTGGGGAGTAAAGAGAGGAGACTGTAAAAAGCTCACCAGCCCTGCTTTCTGCAAAAGCCTCAACTGCTTTTTGGTCAAAAGAATCCATCTCTTTGCCCCATCCGCTGTGCCCGCCCCTTACTTTCAGCAACGACGAGGGGCTGATCATATTTTCAATATCTGAAACTATATGCGGGTACCGGTCAAAACCGATCAGAATAAGGTTTGAACGTTCTCCCCT
>JAQVPO010000165.1 GCA_028702015.1 Synergistaceae bacterium
AGCAAATTCCAAAATTTATTGATGATGCAGGAAATCAAGAAAAGGGGATGAAAAAGAAATGAAAGGTAAATTTAGGCTGCAGGATGACCTTGTCTACAAGATGCCGGTCCATTTTGGAGGAGAACCTTTTTACCCCGTACGTACTGTATACGGAGACATGACCTCTGTCTCTGTCAGTTTTGAGACTGATGAGGAAGTGCTTTCAAAATTGATCCCGGAAGATTTCGATATTATAAGCCCCACGGTCAATGTTCAGTTTGCCGAATGCCGTGATGTAGACTGGATGTCAGGGGGAGAATACAGACTGATCCAGGCAGGAGTTCCTGTCAGATATGTTAAAAATTCAGATGTGCTTGATGGAGAGTATGTCCTTGTTATCTGGGAAAACAAAGCATGTCCGATAATCGGCGGAAGAGAAGAGGATGGAATGCCGAAGATATATGCTGATATCTCCTCATTAAGGCATTACGGAGACCATTGGTTTTCTGCCGCCAGTTACGAATGCAATACTTTCTTGAAGATCGACCTGAACAGGGAGAGAGAGCTGGAAGAAGAAGAGCTTAAACTGCTGAACGAACATTCAAAAATAAATTATTTTGCATGGAGATATATCCCGCAACTTGGCAAAGGCGGAGCTGCACTGAGCCATGCGACACTTTATCCCCAGGAGGTAACATTTGAAAAGGCCTGGATGGGAGAGGGTAAGATCGAATGGCAGAAGTTTGGTCTGGAAATGAACATGCTGCAGTTCAAAATAATAAATTCGATGTCAGAACTGCCGGTGCATAAATATTCAAAGGCGCTGATGATGAAAGGGGCTGTAAGGCTGAACGTAGGTGATTCAAGGTCTTTAGGGTAAGAGCAGCTAATACATAACATAAATTTCCGATTGGCTGAATGTTGAGATATGCGGAAGCGGATCGCGGGACTTTCCTCATTTGGAAGCATACCATAGCATCCTACGAAGATGTCCGCCGAAAATTCTGATGATCATTATCGAAAGGAGCATGTCATGAGCGGATATTTTGAACATAAAGTTGCGGCAGTGACCGGCGCAGCCTCAGGGCTTGGCCTTGGCATCACGGAAGAACTCCTTAAAAGAGGCGCTGATGCGGTCTTCATGGGCGACTTCAATGAAGAAGGGCTCAAGCGCGAATCAGATAGGCTGAACACCCAATATCCCGGCAAGGTTTTTCCTGTACTTACAGATGTCACAAAACTCGAACAGGTCCAAAAACTCATATCAGATGCAAAAGAACATTCAGGCAACCTCGACATAGTTTTTAACAACGCAGGAACGGGCCTAACTCTGCCCACAGAAAAGATCACCTTTGACATGTGGAAGTTCATTATCGATCTGAACCTGATGGGGGTCATTCATGGTACCTATACCGCTATTCCCATAATGAGGGAGCAGGGGTTCGGCCACATAGTCAACACAGGATCCATCGCAGGAAAGATCCCTGTTCCTTACCAGGCTGTTTACGCAGCTACCAAGAGCGCAGTGATATCGATGACAGAATCTCTCCAGTATGAACTGGAAAACGAAGGACTCAACTTCAGCGTTTTTTGTCCGGCGAATGTACGCACCGCGATTTTTGGCGGTATAACACCTCCAGCTGACTCAGTAAGCGTAGAAGATGCCGTGGAATATATATTCTCTGAGATAGAAAAGGGTTCTCTTGTGATCGTCTTCCCTGAGTCTGCAAGGTCTGCAGACTATCTTTACAGGGAAAAGAGGGATGAGTTTGACAAACTGATGAAGCAGCTTGCCGACGAGAGGCGGGAGAACTACCGGACCAAAGGCACATACTGTTAAAAGACTGTACTTGCATAAATCGATCCTTCAAAAGCCCGGCGTTTTATTTCAGCCGGAACCGGCCCTGAGGAGGTTTTGGACATGTTTGGCGGGTGGTCTTCAAAAAAGGCTGATATTCCAATAGACCTTGTAATACTTATGATCGCCGGCCTGACCATGGTCATAGCCGGGCTTTTGCTTTTTCCTGTTTATTCCGGCCTGCTGCCGTACTATGAAAACGGCCTGTACGGACTTCTGATATTCATATATGCACTTCAAATAACTGTGCTGGGCAAGACCCCTTTCGGGGACGTTCCCCAAAGACCGCTTGCCCTCCTTATCCTGGGTATCATCATTGCCTGTGTCGGAATAATTACATGCTTTATACCGGATATATTGAAAAATATCCCCAGAAAAATACTTTTCATATGTTTTGGTCCGGGAGGGATACTTCTTCTACTGCAGATGTTTCTTTCAAAAGATAAATTTGCCCTTTGGAAAGAGAAGGGGGGGATATTCAATTTACTTGCGGTCAATTGCGCCGCGGTCTATTCGATGTCTGTATTTATTTCCCTTCTTATTATCGATAAAAATATAATGGCAGGCAGCCTTACAGCCTTTTCAGTCCTGTTTTATGGAATTTTGATCCTTTCCCTGACCGCCGTTCTTTTCAGGATATACAAACTTTATCCCGCAGCTGCGAAGAGGCCGTCGGGTGTGGTGCAGCTCTCCGACGACCGTACCGTTATTCTTATAACGGGAGTTTTGATGGTCTTGCTCGGGATCCTGCTTGTGCCTGTAACTATAGGCCTGCTGCCATTTTCGGGAAGCGCACAGCTGGGCCTCCTTGTTGTCATAATGTCCATTCAGATGGTAGCATTCGGCAATACTCCTATCAGGTCGTTTTCAAGAACATGGCCTCTTGTCTGGCTTGGACTCTTTTTTGGGGCAATGGGCATAATTTCGTGCATCATCCCCTGGATACTCGTACCAACTCTTACTTTCATCATTGCCCTTCTTAATATTGGAGGGGGAACGATCCCGATCATAAAAATGTTTTTCTCAAAAACACAGGATAAAAGAATTGACAGAGGTCCGGTCCCGACGGTGATCAAAAGACTTTTCATGACCCAGATGACGCTGAACATACTTTCGATAGTTTTCGGAACATCGATGCTGATAAAAAATCTGATCCCCGGACCGGTAATTGGAGTGGTACTTACCGCAAACGGAATTGTGCTGCTATACCTTCTCTCTATCCTTGCCAGAATAGATGAGATGAATAAAGCCTTGGTATAGCCTAAGTGTTCATGCTCTTGATTTAGCAAGATAACAATGTTATATATTATTGCAGAACATTTTAGAGAGTCTAATTTGATAGTAGGGGGGAGTCGTAATGTTCAGGCGTGCGATAGTCGCATCCGATTTTTCAAAGGAATCAATGGCACTGGTCAACTCTTCGGGAGGCCTTAAAGGATTTGGAACGGCAGAGATATTGCTGCTGCAGTTCTGGGGAACTCTTGATGTTCTTGGAGTGGACAGTTTTTACAAACCAACTGTCTTCGAAGATTTTGAAAAGAACCTACAGAAACAGAAAGCTGCACTTGAAGGACAGGGATTCAAAGTTGAGACCAGAGTGCTGGAAGGTCTTTCAGCATCTCAGGTAAACAAGATCGCGATCGATGAAAACTACTCCTTGATAAGCGTGGGATCTGACAGGTATATTTTCAGCTCGATGGCAAACGAACTAATACACAACGCACAGAGACCGACCTACATATTCAAGTCTGCTAACGGAAAATCGGCAGAAGTCCATGGCAGGCGGGAACTTTCAGATGGAGCAGCAGACCATGTGCTTTTTGCTACAGACTTCTCAAAGAACTCAGAGGTAGCATTCAATTATCTCGTCGAGATGATACCTTTGATAAAAAATAAGATATCACTTATCCACATCCAGGATGAATACAGGATAACGCCTTACCTTGACGACAAGATAGAAGAGTTCAACAGGATAGATTCAGGCAGGCTCGAAGCAATGAAAAAGGTGCTTCTGGATAAGGGATGTCCGGATGTTGAGACGGTACTGAAATATG
>JAQVPO010000166.1:0-1948 GCA_028702015.1 Synergistaceae bacterium
TATTTCACCTGTCGGGATGCCCTCGTTGTTAATTACGGTGAAGCGATCTGCATTGATTTTAAGCTCATGGGACAGAATATCTCCTGAAGCATGTCCGGATAAATTAAAGTAGGCGTGGTTTGTCAGGTTGACAACTGTATCCTTGTCTGAGACGGCGAAGTACTCTATCTTCAATTCATTTTTCTCTGTAAGGGTATAAAGGACCTTAACATCCAGATTGCCCGGGTAATTTTCTTCCCCGTCCGGACTTCTGTAAAGCAGTTGCAGGGATTTTCCGTCAGCACTGTCAACGACCTCGGCCTTCCATACTACCTTGTCAAAGCCTTTTGTACCGCCATGTAGGTGGTTTTTACCGTCATTTATAGCAAGACGGTATGTAACCCCATTTAACTCGAATTCAGAGTTTTCTATTCTATTTGCATGCCTCCCGACCAAGGCGCCAAAGAACGTTGTAGCCTTACAGTATTGCCCAAGGCTATCAAAGCCCAGTGTAACGTCTTCCATCCTTCCGTTTTTGTCAGGAACCTCGATTGATACAATAACTCCGCCATAATTAATGATTTTTACTGTCATATTGTTTGAGTTGGTCAGAGTGAAAATATCTACCGGTGAGCCATCCTGTAAATTGCCGTAATGATTCTTTTGAATATTCATATGCATCCTCCGTTCATTAAAAGTATTAGCTATGAGAATATTATATCATGATTTATCATGATATAATTGCGCATGTGCATTTTTTGCAAAATGATATCAGCAAAAAAGAATTGCACGCGCATAAATTCCGCCGGAGGCATAAAGTAGCCTTGTTTATAGGCTACTTTATCATGATTTATCATGATATAATTGCGCATGTGCATTTTTTGCAAAATGATATCAGCATGCTTCGAATACTGAAAAATACAGAAATTTGTAGTATAATAGAACAATATACGAGATGCTATGCTGAGTATTTGAACGTGAAGGAAGTGGATTAAAATGGGAAGTAATGTGGAGGGTAAGCAAAACAACATTATGGAGTCATTTCAATCGTTCTTTAGAAAAGAAGAACTCCTTGCAAAGGTTATCGATTGCTTCCCTTATCCCATTGAGGTTTATGCTCCCGACGGTACAACGGTGCTGGTGAATGAGGCTATACTGGAAGAATATCATGTTTCCAGTCCGGACATGATTGTTGGGAAATACAATGTTTTCAAAGATCCTGCTGTTATCGCAACGGGGCTGCTCCCTTTGCTAAAGCGTGCTTTTCAAGGAGAAACTGTCTTTTACCCGGATGTTAAGGTTCCTTTGGAAGAAATTGCGGATCGATACGGCATAAAGGACTTTGACGTGGAGGCTGTATATCAGGACATCACTGTTTTCCCCATTCTGGATGACATGAAGAGGGTCATATATGTTGTGGCGTTTTTGATTAATAGAAGAGTTTATCGTGGCAAGGATGAAATTGAAAATGCAAAGGAGTATATGGAAAACCAATGGCTGGACAGGTTCGACGCTGACAAAACGGCAAAGGCGGCGTGTCTGAGCAAGGCCTATTTCACAAAGCTGTTCAAAAAGCATACCGGTATAACTCCCCATGAGTATTATACGAACTATAAAATCAGCAAATTGAAGGAGAAGCTGCTGGATACCAACCTTACCATCGCACAGGCCTTTGCCGCCTGCAATATGGACTATAACGGCCATTCCGCCCGAGTATTTAAGGATAAAACCGGCGTTTCTCCGTCTGAATATCGAAAAATGCCGGAATAAAAAATGAAATGAGGGTCAATCCATGGAAGATCAGATTGGAGATGCTTATAGTAACTTAGCTGAATCATTCCAGTTGCTTTTTGAGAGACAAGAACTCCTTGCGAAAGTAATCGAGGTCTTTCCTTATCCGATTCAGGTTTTTTCCCTTGACGGGACTGTGAGGATGATTAACAAAGCAACGTTGGAGATGATGGGCATT
>JAQVPO010000166.1:1958-3891 GCA_028702015.1 Synergistaceae bacterium
TCTCATGTGGGCATTTATAATGTTTTTAAGGATCCTATCGTGCGCAAGCTTGGTTTTATGGATCAGGTCAGACAGGTATTGACAGGAAAAACTGTATACCTTATCGATTTCAATGCGCCCTATCAGGGTATGATCCGGTATTTTGGTGTGGAGGATAGGGATATACAGATCATAAACTCAGACATTACATGTTTTCCTTTGAAAAACGCCGACGGTGCGGTAGAATGCTTTGCTGCTGTTTTTATCTTTAAAAGAATATACCGGGGTAAAGAAGAAATCGGATTGGGCAGACAATATATAGAAGAGCATTGGCAGGAGCCGTTTGACCTGAGCGAAATGGCAAAGGCGGCGTGTCTGAGCAAGGCACATTTCTCAAAGCTGTTCAAGAAGCATACCGGTGCAACTCCCCATGAGTATTATATGAACTATAAAATCAGTAAATTGAAGGAGATGCTGCTGGATACCAACCTTACCATCGCACAGGCCTTTGCCGCCTGCAATATGGACTATAACGGCCATTCCGCCAGAGTATTTAAGGATAAAACCGGTGTTTCTCCGTCTGAATATAGAAAAATGTCGGAATAATATGAATCGTAATTAATTCCGTCTTCATTCATTGCCGACCTATTGAGGTCAGCATCTTCTGAATACAAATATAAGGGAAAGCCTGACTTTAGTTTCGTACAAGAGTCCGGCTTCTTTATTATCTTAGATAAAAATAACACTTTTTGTACTGATTATGAGTATATTTATCCTATCCTTGCAACCTGTCTGTTAATAAAATATAGATAGGGCATTTGCGATGTGTCATATTTTTAGTTTCGCAGCACAATATATTGCGGGTATGTCTTTATGTTTGTCACTATATATCGTACTGCTAAATCATATAAAGATTATATCGTAAAAGCCTTGGATAGCAGCTATGAAAGCTGCCAGCAGTTCGGATAGATAGGAGGATTCATATGGGCGATAAAACGAAAGAGCAGCTGCTTGAGGAACTGTCAGTGGTACAGAAAATGCTGGAGGAGAAAACAGAGACACAGGGTCAAATGATAAGAAAATTGCAGATGATTATCGCTAATGAGGGACTGTTTTCGCAAATTATTGACTTTTTCCCTTATCCCATTGCCATATTTACGCCGCAGTATACTCTAGCTATGGTAAATAAGGCTTTTGACTCGGAAATAGAATCGCGGTTTATAAGCCAAGAAAAAGAGGCTGTTCGCATTCTTCAATACAAGATTGATGATACACAATTGGCTGTCGCCATCTCGCGTGTTTTTAGCGGAAAAACCTTTTTTTTAGAGGGAGTAAAGAACGCGTTTTCTATGTTTTCGGCAGTTACACAACAAAGTACGTCACAGCTTGATCATTTGAGTAAAATACTGGTTTTTCCTGTACCGGGCGATGACGCTGAAATT
This sequence comes from Synergistaceae bacterium, assembly GCA_028702015.1. GTDB lineage: Bacteria > Synergistota > Synergistia > Synergistales > Synergistaceae > Caenicola. The sequence goes on from JAQVPO010000166.1 coordinate 3,380, forward strand.
ACCCATGGCGTTATCGCTTTTATGTAATAAATGGGAGAACAGAGGCTACAAAAATTAATTTTTAGGAGGATGTTATTATGTTTAGAAAATTGATTATTCTATTGCTTTGCCTGATGCTGGTTATACCTACAATAGTCCTAGCGGAGGAGGGTGACATACCCGTCTTGGAAAAACCGGCCAGTCTGACAGTTCGCGATGGCGGGAACAATGACCTGCTGCTGCGCCTGACGCAACCTGACAGCATAATGGAGCAAATGAGTGCGGAGGAAGGAGATATCTATATATTATACGAGCTTGATTTCAAGATCAATGACGGTCCCTGGAAATTCGATAAAAACTGGGCTGGAGTCATCGTCCCGGAGGGAGTCATTGGCTATTATGAGAGCATATATGACATAATGAATGTCACGGGTTACCTGAATAATATCGGTCATGATGATAAGAATGCCTTTGACATTCCAATATTCCCTGAAAATCTTGGGCTGGATGCCTTTTACCTGCAAAACAATACA
>JAQVPO010000167.1 GCA_028702015.1 Synergistaceae bacterium
TGACGAAAGTGGTCATTAAGATCGCCGATAAGGTGGAGGACTAAGATATTCCCATAAAATCAACACATTTAAGCCATAAAATCCCCATATGGTATTGATAGACTGGCATCATGGAACATCAGATGATGTTGATCATAAAAAATATGGAGGTCGATGTAAATGAGAAAGAAAATTTTAGCAGCAGCAATATTAATTTTTGTCTTTGCGGGCAGTGCAATGGCGGCTCCCGGATATGGCAAGGCGGGCAGATGCGGTGCCGGCGCAGGGATGCCGATGGGGTACGGCCAGCAAATGTGGCAAAATGCTTCACCTGAACTCAGGGCAAAGCTCGATGAAAGGGCCAAGCTTAACATTGACCTTAGAGCGGAACTGCGGAAAGAGATCCCTGACAAAGCTAAGGCTCGTGACATCCATACTCAGATCCAGAAGCTTAACCGTGATATAGAAACAGCTCATTTTGATGCGGTACTGAAGGACCCTTCAAAGTTCGCTCCTGTTGCCAGAGGACCCAAACGTGAATTCTCTCCTGAAGACAGAGCAAAGATGGAAGAGATAAAGAAGCTCCATTCTGAAATAAGGACTGAACTTCAGAAAGAAGCACCAAACAAGACTAAGGTACGCGATCTTCACGCGAAGATCCAGAAGATCAAAAATGACCGTGACAATGCACGCTTAGAAGAGATGCTCAAAAATCCCGAGGCTTTCAAAAACAGCCGCGGCTTCGGCCAGGGATTCAAAAACAACCCTACACAATAGCAGACAATTATAATTTTACTGCTGGGGCCGGTGTCCACCGGTCCCAGTAGTATTGTCGTTCTTTTGTCCTTTTTTTGTTTTATACTGGTCTAAACAGAAGTTTTTCTTTGTTTTTTTGTGGACATTGATGCGAGAGGGGCTGTTTGAGATGTCTTCTTCCGAAAACAACAGCAAGAACAGGAATGAAAAGAAAAATACACAATATTTGCGTTATGTGATCCTATCATTTTTTCTGTTTTTTCTTACATGGATGGGATACAGGCACCAGCTTCTTGGCGGAGGTCCGACAGGATCTCCTACGGTTGACGCGATGTGCCCTTTTGGCGGCCTGGAATCTATATATTCCTGGCTTAAAAATGGATATTGGCTTCGCCGGATAGCATTGAGCTCATTCATTCTGTTTATTGGTGCAGTTCTTGCCACTTTGCTTACAGGAAGGGTCTTCTGCGGCTGGATATGCCCTCTCGGGGCCGTCAATGAGTTTGTCTCCGCAGGTTCGAGAAAGCTTGGCATCAAAAATATACAGTTGCCTTATTTGATCGATAAGTATCTCCGATATCTGAAATATGCCATTTTATTGCTCGTACTTTACACTACCTGGAAGTTTGGCACACTTACTTTCAGGGATTATGACCCATGGGCGGCATGGATGCATCTATCGGCAGGCTGGAGCGAATTTGGATATGGTACGGCCGTTCTTTTCACTACTCTTTTTTTGGGACTGTTCATTCAGCGTTTTTGGTGCCGTTACCTGTGTCCGCTTGGTGCTGCTCTTGCATTAATATCAAAGTTCTCTCTGGTCAAGGTATATCGTGACAAGTCACCTTGCATCAACTGTGGGAAATGTTCGATGGTCTGTCCAGTCGGTCTGACACCGGATAAAGATATAGTACAGAGGGACGGCGAGTGTATAGCATGCGGCAAATGTTATTCAGCCTGTCCGGTCGACGGAGCAATGAATTCGGGCCACAAAAGTAAAAATTATACTTTTATTAAAACAGGAGTTGCAGGACTGCTGATATTCATCACAGTTGCAGCCGGAGCAAAATTGTCAGGCAACTGGCAGACATATTCCTCTCCGCCCCCGGCAACAGGAGTTGAAGCCGTAAATAATGTGTTTGGCTGGATGGATCTTGAACAGATAGCAAAGACAGTCGGACTGGATATCAGGTCTGTCAGGGAGGCAGCCGGCCTTCCGGAGAACACTCCGACAGATGTTTCGATCAAAAAATTGCCAGGTGTCAATGACGAAGAATTAAAAGAGGCACTGAGGGAATATTTGCAAAAAAACGATGGAGGAGCAAATAATAGTTTGCCCAACCCTCAGGAAATGAGAGGCTCAATAACAATTAACCAAATATCTGCAGAGTACATGATAGACATAAAAGATCTGATCAGGGAGCTGCGGCTTGATGAGAATGTGGATGTGAATGTCCCTTTAAAAGATCTTTTGAAGCCAATGGGGCGTGAAGTACAGGAAGTCAGGGACGCAGTGCAGACAATGACGGACAAACAACATTAATTATGGAGGTGGACGCTGTGAAGATCCTGATCATTGAAGATGAAAAAGCCATAGCCGACGTTGAAAAGGCTTATATACTGCGGGAAGGATATGAAGCAGACATAGCTACTGACGGCATTGAAGCCCTCAGAATGTTCAGTGAGGGAGCATACGACCTTGTGATCCTGGATCTTATGCTTCCCGGGATGAGAGGTGAGTCAGTCTGCAGGGAGATAAGGAGATCCTCCTCAGTCCCGATAATAATGGTAACTGCCAAGAGTGCTGAAGACGACGTTATAGCAGGTCTTGATGCCGGAGCGGATGACTATATCATCAAGCCATTCAGCCCGAGGATACTCATGGCCCGTATAAGGGCTAACCTGAGAGTACCGGCGGCTTTTGATCAGGATAACGGAGAGACGATAACCGTAGGAGATGATCTGATCATAGATACCTCAAGTTTCACAGTTACAAAAAACGGAGAGGACATCCCTCTGACAAAAAATGAATTCATGATCTTTTCAAAGATGGCATCAAGGCAGGACAAGACATGGACGAGAGACGAACTGATCACCTATGCGCTTGGTTATGAATATGATGCCTTCGAGCGCTCTATTGACAGCTATATCAAAAACATCAGAAAAAAACTAGCTGACAACGAACACGAGAACGGATACATCAAAACAGTTCACGGTTTCGGATACAGGATATCGGAGTAAATAAATGAAGCGCTCTCTCAGGACACAGATGCTCGTACAGTATGTGGTCATCGTTATTATATGCATGCTTGTTATCCCTACAGGGATCTCAAAGTTTCTGGACAGGCAGTTTCGCCTTTATTCTTCTGAGAGGCTTCGCGATGACCAGCAGGAAGCAGTGAGGATATTAGAAGAGATATATGACTCTGACGGTAATTGGAACAAAGAGGTGCTGACAGAGCTAAAGGGAGATATCCTCAGATGGCCTATGGTGCATGCTGCGCTATATGATCCGGACGGCATCCTGATAGCTGAATTCAGACGATCGATGAGACATGGCCCCATGAGGGGCCCCGGTTTAAAAAGTGACGATAAGGATACCCCAGGTTTTATGAGATCAATGGCACCGGAGCTTGTAGTGAACGAGCTTTCTGTCTCTTCAGGAGGCAATGTGGTAGGAAAAGTCCGTTTTCTCTGTCTGCCTTTCAGGGAGAGCAGGGAGGGGATGTTCCTGAAGAAGTTTAATTCCCATATGGTTTACGCTATAGCATTTATGCTGATGATAGCAGTGATCATATCTTTTATAATGGCTGATGTGATAAGCAGGCCGATACTTAATGTTTCGAACAGGGCCTCTCTCATAAGCAGGGGCAAATACAGAGTACAGGATGATCTCAGATCTGACATTACAGAACTGCAGCTTCTGATCGACAGCATCAACAGGCTTGGGCTTGGGCTCGAGGAACAGGAGGAGTTGCGCAAGAGGCTTATGAGCGATATTGCTCATGAGCTGAGGAATCCCCTTACGATAATCAAATCGCACCTTAAGCATTTGAGGATGGGATATGGGAACCGACAAAGGAAAGGGTCAAACTCACAGTTGATGAGATAGGCAGGCTTTCCAGGATGATTTCT
>JAQVPO010000168.1 GCA_028702015.1 Synergistaceae bacterium
CAATAGCTACATCTGTAGTAATTTCGGGATTTGTAGCTCTGACACTTACACCTGCAATGTGCGCCCTGATACTGAAGCCTAAGAAGGAGGGCGGAACTTTCTTCCTTTTCCGCTGGTTCAACTCTTTCTTCGATTCAATGACAAGCGCATATTCTGCCGGAGTAAGATTTTTCCTCAAACGCAGCATTATTGCGATCATACTCTTCGCAGTTTTAATAGCGGCCACTGTCAGAATGGCCTCATTGGTTCCTACGTCACTGGTGCCTGACGAGGACCAGGGAATAATCATGTCATCAATGTCCCTGCCTGACGGCTCATCGCTTAACATGTCCGAAAAACTCACAGGCAAGGTGACAAAGATCACACGCGGCATGGATCAGGTAAAGACTGCCTTGGTCTTCACAGAATATAACTTGCTGAATTCATCAAACCAGTCAAACTACGGGGCTGCGTTTATCACCCTTAAAGACTGGAAAGAGAGGGAGGCTCCTGGCAAGGACTCGTTCTCGACAGCCAGGGAACTTATGGGAAAGGCATGGTCTATTCCTGAAGGACAGGTTTTCGTATTCAATCCTCCTGCAATAATCGGGATGAGCACAACAGGAGGAATAGAGGCATACATCCAGAACAGAGGCTCGGATACAGCCGAACAGATGGAAAAAACAGTGGCAGAGTACATTGCTGCGACTGATGCAAAGAAGGAAATTTCAAGCGTGACCACTACCTTTTCTACAAAGGTCCCGCAGTACTATGCAAATCTGGACAGGAACCGCGCCAAGGCACTTGGGGTAGACATGAATGACGTTTTCTCAACTATGGGAAGCATTTTCAGAAATTACTATGTAAACGATTTTGACAAGAGCGGACGTACCTTCCAGGTGCTTATCTCTGCGGAAGCCAGCTACAGGGATCGCCCCGAAGACCTGAGATATACTTATATACGTTCAAAGACAGGGGACATGATACCGCTTCTTTCTCTAATAGACATACGCCCCATAACCGGACCTGATACTATGGAGAGATTCAATGTTTTCCCCGCTGCCAAAGTAACCGGCACTCCTGCTTCAGGCTTTACTTCGGGACAGGCTATAAAAGCAATGGAGGATGCAGCCCGTGAATCGCTTCCTGAAGGGTATACTCTGGCATGGACAGGATCTGCATATCAGGAAAAAGAAACCGGAACTGCAACTATGATCGCTTTTGCACTTGGAATAATCATGGTCTTTCTTATACTGGCCGCGCAATATGAGAGATGGAGCCTTCCTTTCGCAGTCATACTGGCCGTTCCCTTCGGTTGTTTCGCAGCGTTCCTTGCTGTAATGCTCAGGGGACTTTCCAACGACCTTTACTTCCAGGTAGCCCTTGTGACCCTGATAGGACTTGCTGCGAAGAATGCAATACTTATAGTTGAATTTGCTTTAATGCAGCATGAAGGCGGAATGAGCATAATAGAGGCCGCAGCAAGCGCAGCGCATCTGAGGTTCCGTCCTATCGTCATGACGTCACTTGCTTTTATACTTGGGTGCCTGCCGCTGGCACTTAGCGTCGGAGCTGGAGCTTCCAGCCGCCATTCCATCGGAACAGGCATAGTCGGAGGAATGCTTGCAGCCACTGGGATAGCGATTTTCTTTGTTCCCAGCTTTTTTTCAATAATAATGAGGCTTACTTCAAAAGAGGATAGACCTCCTGAAACTAATGAAAGCATCACATCGGATATGAATAAAACAAATATTCCTCCAGCAAATGAAGGGGGCGTGAAATAAATGACTGCCAGCGCACTGTTAGCCGCTCTTTTTGTTGGCTCTTTTTTTCATATCAATCTAGGTCCGGAAATAAAGGCCCCCGATCCATACGACATACCGGAAGCTTACGTTATCACTCTGTCCGATGATATCGGTTACATGAAGACTGCCTCCGAAGTCAGGCCGGATTATGCATGGTGGACTTCTTTCGGAGAGCCGGTTCTTGAAAAATGCATCAATGAGGCTTTTTCTCACAACAGGGATCTTGAATCGGCCCTTGCAAAAGTACAGCAGGCAAGAGCTGTTTTCAGAGAGAGCAGGGGAAACCAGAGGCCCAGCCTTGGAGTAGAGATCGATGCAACCAGAACCTACACCAAGGTAGGCACTACAGATGCACTGAACGAACAGAACCTCCTATACGGACTGGGCGCAGCCAATTATGAAGCAGATCTCTGGGGAAAGCTTCAGAAGGCTACGAGGGCTGCTAAAGAAAACATTCTTGCTACTGAAGCTGCGAAGAACAGCGTCAGGCTTGCACTGGCTTCTCAGGTTGCAAAAACATATTTTTCACTCAGAGGCACCGACAAGCAGCTGATTGTTGCAAGAAAAACGCTTGATACACAGAATAAAACAGTTGCACTAAATAGGATATTGTATGATAACGGCAGTATCAGCGAGCTTGATTTGAGAAGAAGTGAGTCTGCTGCAGCATCGTCAGCAGTACAGGTCAATCAGCTTGAAATTACTCTTGGAAAATACGAAAACAGCCTTCTTGTACTTATGGGAAGAGAACCTAAAGAGTTTATAGCAAGGGATATACCAAGAGGACTGACCCTTGAAGAACTTCCTGTGCCGCCAGCAGTCCCGCTTGGAATACCTGCAGAGATGCTCCGCAGCAGACCGGATGTAAAAACAGCTGAACAGAATTACAGGACAGCGCTTGCAAACATTGGCACAGCAAGAGCAGGGCAGTATCCGACCCTTTCATTTGACGGTCTGATAGGTAATCCGGGCAGAGCTGTAACCGACCCAGCCGGACTTTTTTCCGGAGCTACAGGATGGTCTCTTGCTGCCCAGGTATTTGTCCCTATATTCAACGCAGGGAAACTGTCTGCAAGGACTGCACAGGCAGAGGCCGCTGCACAGCAGGCCTGGTCAGATTATTACAAAACAGTTCAGACAGCTTTTGAAGAAACTGTAAATTCAATAAACACACAGGCAAAAACACAGGAAATACTTGCTATTCTTGGAGAACAGGAAAAAGCCCAGAGGAGGGCGTATGAGCTTGCCAGCATTCGCTACAGTGACGGCATCTCAAGCCAGATCGACCTGCTGGATGCAGAGAGGGAACTTTTATCCGTACAGCTGCAGCTGGAGGGCAGCCGAGCAGACAGACTTAATTCCATAGTTGACCTTTACACTTCACTTGGGTGCGGATGGGCATGGAAAGCACATGATGACCTTGAGAAACGTGAGCTGCCCAAACCATGGATCAATAAAGAAAAATTTTCAGAATAATTACAAAGACCAATTTGCTGTGTTGCCAAATAAAAATCTCAAAGCTATAATATCCTTCGTTGATCAGACAATGCGGACATAGCTCAGTTGGTAGAGCATCAGCTTCCCAAGCTGAGGGTCGCGGGTCCGAATCCCGTTGTCCGCTCCAGTAAGTTACAGGGACCTCAGTACTGACTGAGGTCCCTGTTTTATAGAGATCATAAATATCGTTTTTCACTTCTAACATAATTCAATAGGAAAAAACATGACTGATTAAATAATTAAGCAAAAATACAGAGCCTTTATATGAGTGCATAAGAGCTTCTCCGATGCAAATAAAACTGTTATGCTATAGAAAATAGGCTGATCATAATTTTGGTTGTGCCTTCTATGTCTCTATGATAGAATATTACGGTTATTGTCAGCAAAAGGCAGACTGAAAGGGGTAGTATAAATTGAAAACAGAGGTCGTTTCACAGGAAAAAAATATTATAGTAGTAAAGGCCGAGTTCGACGCTGAACAGGTCAACAAGGCAATAGAAGCAACGATAAAAAATCTGTCCAAAAAGACTAACATCAAGGGATTCCGTAAAGGACAC
>JAQVPO010000169.1:0-2142 GCA_028702015.1 Synergistaceae bacterium
AGAAGCAGACCTTTCAATGGAGTTCCTGTCAGAGATCCGATAAGTTTTCTCAGTTTGTCACCTGCAATTATCTGAAGAGACTCCCCCATGACAATTATTCCGTAAATCAGAATTCCGACTCCTGCAAATATCTGCAGTAATGAAGTAATAGACATCATATCTCTCCTCGGATACCTGCGGCCTCTCAAGCCCGCATGAATCTTTTATTCTATAAATGTTATCAGCGGGACTATTACAGGATAGTTTCGGGAGATCTTCCCAAAAACGTCCCTGATTCTTTTACGTATTTCGGTCGGCAGTGTTTCCGGTTTTGCCCCGGGTGTCCGGGCAAACTGTTCCAGCCCCATTTTCACCGCATTTTCAAGTTCTCGAAACGTGCTGCCGTCTTCAGCAGAGAATACACTTCCCTTTGTCTGTATCTGTATGGGAGCCGCCAGAGAGGACTTTGAGTCAAGTGTCACCGATATCGCAACTATGCCATTTTCTGAAAGCTCCCTGCGTTCCCTTAATATACTGCCCTCAAACTCACCGAGCGCTATGCCGTCTACAAGAACTGCTCCAGCCTGGACTCTGCTTTCAACGGAAGCACTGCCCTTACCCTTGAATTTAAGAACATCTCCGTTCTGCATCACAAAAACATTTTTCGAAGCGACACCCATCTCGCGTGCAAGCTGTGCATGGCGAACAAGATGTCTGTATTCTCCGTGGACAGGAATAAAATATCTCGGCTTAAGCATGCTGAGCATTATAGTAAGTTCATCACGGGCGGCGTGACCAGAAACATGTATCTTCTCGCCTCGTTCATATATAACTTCGCACCCACAGGCGAAAAGTCTGTTTACTGTGTGGCTGACAAGTTTTTCATTGCCGGGGATCGGTGTCGCGGATATTATCACAAGATCTTTCGGACCCAGCTTCACCATCCTGTGCGTCCCCCTGCTCATCATGACAAGCCCTGAAAAAGGCTCTCCCTGACTCCCTGTTGTCAGCACTACAAGCCTGTTGTCAGGCATGTGGTCCGCTTCCTGAGAGGTGATGATAAGTCCTTCCGGAACATCTATGTATCCCAGATCCATCGCAAGCTCAACATTTTTGATCATACTTCTTCCAACCAAAACGACCTTGCGGTTAAATCTCCCCGCAGCATTGAAAACCTGCTGTGAACGGTGAAGGTTGCTGGAAAAAGTAGCTATGACTATCCTTCTATCCTTGTAAAGCCGGAAAAGACGTTCAAAAGTCTGTCCTACAGTCTTTTCTGAAGGAGTGATCCCTTCTTTTTCTATATTTGTGGAATCAGAAAGCATCAGCATCACACCCTCTTTTCCAAGGGATGCGAATGAGCTGTAATCAGTTCCTACTCCGTCTATTGGAGTTGGGTCAAGCTTAAAATCTCCTGTGTGGACGATTATTCCCATTGGGGTATGGATAGCCAGTGCAAGTGCATCAGGAATGGAATGGCATACTGGTATGAATTCAACAGAGAAAGCTCCGGCTTCAATTATATCGCCGGGGCATATCTCTCTGTATTTAGGTTTGTAGTCAGTTCTTGCGTCCTCCATCTTGTTCCCTATCATGCCGGCGGTCAGCCTCGAACAGTACAGAGGAACATCAAGCCTTGGAAGTATGAACGGGAGGGCTCCTATATGATCTTCGTGTCCGTGTGTTATAAATATCCCTAATATTTTATCCTTATTTTCTATTAAATACTGTACATCCGGAATTACAAAATCAATTCCAAGCATGTCTTCTTCAGGAAATTTCAGACCACAGTCAACTACGATAATGTCATCGTCATATCTGAAAACCGTAAGATTCTTACCGATCTCCCCTAATCCCCCAAGCGGGATGACGCTAAGCTCTCCTTTTCTGTTGCCGTGCTTTATCGTCTTCTTGTTTCTTTTCTTATCTATGGGCATCCAAAAACAACTCCCCCTCAGTATATTATCGTACCACTTAATAACACTTAGAGCTATAGGACTTTAAATATTCTCAACACTTAATTCATCGTAATTTTTTCCACTCTTTGTATTTCGCAATTTGCTTTTGAAAAACCCTTTCAGCTGCATTAATTTGCCTGCTAATTTCAATTTTCCAGAGCTATATGGAACAAAATACAAAAGTTCAGGTTGACAAGGCACAAAT
>JAQVPO010000169.1:2152-3829 GCA_028702015.1 Synergistaceae bacterium
GGTAATCTAGGTTCAAATCCTGGTACCCCAGCCATATCATCAGTGATGTGGTCCCTTCGTCTAGGGGCCTAGGACGGCGGGTTCTCAGCCCGTTAACAGGGGTTCGAATCCCCTAGGGACTGCCAATATATATAATAGACCGAAGCCGATGCATAATGCATCGGCTTCGGTCTATGTCTATTATGCAAAAACAAAAAATCCGGAGAGACCTCTGATTGCTCCTTCCGGATTTTATTAACTATTTTATCTTTCGATTAAGATTTTTTTCTCATCCATATATTCATTTATGGTATCTAGCAGAACCTTTTCCTGTTCAGGCAGGAATACAAACGGCCATATGGGCATATTTCCGTGAAATATCGCGTAGATCTTTTTACCCCTGTTCAGGACAATACGGACATCGCTTATCTCGTTCCATGGGATGCTCTGAACCTTTGCTTGTCCCCAAAAAGAGGTCTCTCTGAAAAGACCTCTCTCGTCGATATACATCCTGCGTTCATAGCCTGAGACATATATCATAACGGCTCCCACAAAGGTAGGAATTATTACAGTCCTCATCGAACCTCCCGATATAAAGCTGCTCGTCCCGATACCGGCAAAAAGGATGCCTGTCGCGGATGATATCAGCTTTACCCACAAAGGAAGTTTTGTCCCGGTAACTGCCTGCAGTGTCATGGACATTTTACTGTTTTGCGGCTGCCGGCGCCGGGATACCTCCAAGGTTTTCAAGGGCTTTTTCGTCTATCTTAACATTGAATTTTTTCCCAAGCTCCTTAAGTTCATTCTCCAGATACTGCTTCTGGAGTCCCTGAGCCGCTCTCTCCCCGGCCTCATCAAAAGAAAGCTGCCTTCCTGGACGGCGTTCGGTAACTTCAATTATGTGCCACCCGTAATCACTCTTGACCGGACCGACAAGCGAGCCGATGGAAGCTCCATCTATTGCAGCTTCAACAGAAGGGACCATCATTCCCTTTTCGACCCAGCCCAGGTCCCCGCCATTTTTTGCGCTGTTCGGATCCCGGCTGTATTCTGAAGCGACCTTTGCAAAATCCTTGGTCTTGTATATCTCAAGAGCTGCATTGAGAGCATCTCCCTCTGTCTGGGTAAGTATATGCCTTGTATGCGCCGCAGGTGCTTCATAGAATTCATCTTTATGCGTATCGTAGTAATTCCTTACAGCATTCTCACTCATATCCCATTTTGACGCATACTGCTCAAAGTAAGCCTGCATCAGTATCTGCATAGTCTGCCACTTGATCTGAAAAGCAACATCAGGCCTCGAACCAAGCCCCTTGGTCTTCGCTGCCTCTGCAAAGAGCAGCGCATGGGCCATCTGGTTAACAAGCTCCACTCTCTCAGGAAGGGTCGACTGAGCAAGCATAAGACCTACCATCATCTGGTTCCCGCCTGCTGTAGTGGCCATTAGGTTCAGCACCTCTTTTTCATTGAGAGTCGAGGTCCCGACTGTCAGCACCGGCTCATCGGCTGCCATGGCAGATGAAGCACAAAGTATGAATACAAAAGAAAAGACTGCTAAGATCTTCGAAACTTTTTTGAAAAACATAACAAAACCCCTCCTGGACTTTCCCTGTTATTTTAAAAGCAGAATAAATCCTAACATAAAAGCTGAAAATCCGAAAGGATAAAAATACATATCATCCTCAGGGGTTTTATAAT
>JAQVPO010000170.1 GCA_028702015.1 Synergistaceae bacterium
CTTCCGATCTATTAATATTTGATTCGCTGACAGAAGCGTAAGAAAAATTAGCTTTCATTTTTAGTTCATCTCCTTACGAATACGGGCAATCAGCCTAGGGATAATATCTATAATCTCTCCGCATAAGGCCACATCCGCCACCTTAAAAATCGGGGCATCAGGATCTTTATTTACTGCAACAATTTTATTGGCGGTTTGCATTCCGGCTAAATGCTGAACTGCTCCGGAAATGCCTGCAGCAAGATAAAATTTGGGAGAAACGACCTTTCCCGAAAGGCCTACCTGATGAGGATATGATATCCACTTTGCCTCAACTGTAGGACGCGATGCACCGATTCCTCCCCCAAGAAGTTCTGCAAGCTCATATATCAAAGAAAAATTCTCCTGTTTTTTAAGACCCTTTCCACCTGAAATCACTATGTCTTTGTCCTGTATATTGGTTGCATTGGCACTGTTGTATTCCATCTCCATAACTTTTATACGACTTTCAAAAATATTATCAGGGATCTCAGGAATTATTACTTCGCCGCAAAATTCCGAGGGTGAAGGGATACGGAATGTTTTCGGACGTACCGTCGCCATCTGAGGAACATACTCCGGGGTCTTAATTGTCGCCATGACGTTTCCGCCTATGGCAGGTCTGGTCTGCAGCAGCAGTCCGTTCTCAGGATCGATATCCAGCCCCGTGCAGTCAGCCGTCAAGCCAGTATGTACCATAGCCGCAACTGCCGGAAGATACGTGCGGCCTTCTGATGTCGCAGGGGCCAGTACTATTTCCGGTTTATATTTTTTTATTATAAAGCTGAGCAATTTTGCAGTAATTTCCTGATTAAAATATGTGAGCTTTTCATGTTTTATCAAAAGAATACGCTCAGCACCGTATGAAAACAATATTTCGGGAACCTCGGCAAGATCGCCGCAAAAAAGTATGCATGTTACATCCGTATTTTTTTTGTCTGCAAGCTCCCTGGCCTTGCCTATCAGTTCCATTGTCACTGAATGGATCTTTCCCCTGCGGACTTCTCCGCATACAAAAACTCCCTTTGATTCTGTTAGATTCCTAAGCATATCGGCACCTCCTACAATACAGCCAGATCACGCAGAATTTCCACTACATGTTCAAGACCTTCATCAATTTCTCTTCCGCTGTAGAAAGATGTCTGCCTTGAAATTTTGGGATGATAGATTTTTACGACTCTGGTCGGAGATCCTGCCAGCCCTGCTTCTTCCTTAGAAACGCCCAGTTCTTCAGAGTTAAATATCTTTATCTCTGCACGCCGCGCTTTCTTCTTAAGGCTTAATGTCGGCATCCCAGGCTCATTAATATCATTCAGCACGGTAATAAGGCATGGCAATGCCATATACTGAGTCTGATAACCTTCCTCGATGGTCCTTCTGACTTCAATACCGCCGTCACACAATTCAATTGAACTCACATAGGTTGAAAACGGAATATCCAGCATGGCAGCAACTTCAGGTCCGACTTGGCCTGTTTCTCCATCTGTTGCTTTCTCTCCCGCCAGAATAAGGTCAAAAGGGCCCAGCTTCTCGATCGTCTTTGCAAGGACAAGCGAGGTTGCCCAGCTATCAGCTCCTGCGAAAAACTTATCTGAGACAAGACAGGCATGATCAGCGCCTAAAGCCAGGGCCTCTCTTAATGCAATATCAGCCTGAGGAGGTCCCATAGAAATTACATAAACTTCTCCTCCGTATTTTCCCCGTAAAACAAATCCGGCTTCAAGTGCATTTAGATCAAGTGGATTGACAATATTTCCTGTCCCTTCTCTTATCATTGTCCCTTTTTCTGGATCCATTCTGATTTCATCTGAATCAGGGACCTGCTTCACAAGAACCGCAATTTTCATAAAATATCACCCCTGCTATATGAATAAAGATTCATTATTAATAAATATATACAAATAAGGGCATACATACTAAAACCATGGAATATATTCTGAAAATTATATGACTTTGTATCCAATATAATAAAATCCATAATACTAAGTTTTAGACCATATTACAAGGGTTTTCTAAAAATGTCCATATTATTTTTTGTATCCATATGCTTGTATTTGTAATAGAATATGATATTATTGCTGCAATGAATCTTTGTAAATTTTTAGAACAGACATTGCCCGTCATTATTCAACAAAACACATGAATTGGATTTTAAAATTCGCTCAGAGGGAGGGCAGCAACCGCAGGATATACAGAGGGATCAGGTAGGACAGCTTCTCGCTGGAGACAGCATCATTCAGATATGGCAGCAATTGTTTTCTTATGTAATATATTTAAGGGAGGAACATGACCATGAAGAAGTTTGTTATTTGTACTCTTGCAGTTTTAGCAGCAGCAGCTATGTTTATCGGAAGCGCCGATGCAGCTCCCATCAAGATGAAACTAGCATATGTCGTTCCGGAAACTCAGTCAACACATATAGCTGCAGAAAAATTCTTTAAGCCGTATGTTGAAAAACATTCTAACGGCAAGATCATTGTAGAGCTTTATCCCAATGGGCAGCTCGGCGGCGACAGACAGGTCATCGAAGCTGTCGGACTTGGAACTATACACATGACAATCCCTGCAGTGGCTGTCCTGTCCGGATTTGAACCACGTTTTCAGGTTTTTGATCTTCCTTTTCTGTTCAACAGCAAAAAAGAGGTATACAAAGCTCTTGACGGACCTCTCGGGGACAAACTCAACGCGCTTCTTCCCCCGCTTGGGATCAAAAACCTTGCTTACGCAGAAAATGGTTTTCGCATGATCACAAATAACAAAGGCCCTATTACTAAACCCTCTGATTTATCCGGGCTTAAGATACGTACTATGGAAAACCCCATTCACATGGCCACATTCCGTGCACTCGGTGCAAACCCTACCCCAATGAGTTTTGGAGAGCTTTACACCGCTCTGCAGCAGAAAACAGTAGATGCCCAAGAGAATCCTATCCCGCTTATTTACACTTCAAAGTTTTACGAAGTTCAGAAATACTGCTCTCTTTCCGGACATGTATATGCAGCAACAGCTCTTCTCGTAAACGACAGCTGGTTTAACAAGCTCCCGAAAGATCTCCAGAAAGTTATCCAGGATGCAGCCTTTATTTACCGCACAGAGCAGCGAAAGATCTCCGACAAACAGGACAAAGAGATGATCGAAGCGCTTAAGAAGAGCGGAATGAAGGTCAACGATATTACCCCTGAACAGAAAAAAGCTTTTGTATCGGCAACTGCAGGCGTCTATAATGAATTTGCGAAATCAGTCAAAGGCGGACAGGAACTCATCGACCTCGCTAAAAAGAAATAAATTATTACTAAAGTGTTTTTGGGGAGCCTAGTTTAAATCAGGCTCCCCTAGTCATTACCGGAGGTGAAATTAAATGCTGAAAAAATTATGGAACAACCTGGAAGAATATTTACTCGTCTACAGCTTAATGCTGTCGGTCGGGCTTGTTTTTATTCAAGTAATTATGCGTTATGTGTTCAGCAGCTCTCTGTCGTGGAGCGAAGAGCTCGCCCGTTATCTTTTTCTATGGCAGATTTGGATTGGAGCAAGTTACGCAGTCAAGGAACACCGTCACCTCCGAATCGAAATGATTCAGGATTTGATCCATAACCCTTTTAGGAAAAAAATGTTTGAATTATTCGCTCTGTCACTGTGGCTTGGATTCAGTGTGTTTCTGGCATTTGAAGGCAGCACCCTTACCTCTCTGCTTTTCCAGAGAGGACAGGTTTCGCCGGCTATGCGTATTCCAATGGCCTATTGAGCCCGTATTTCATGAGCACGCAGGAGGAACTGAACTGTTCCACCTGGTCTGTAAGCGCCCTGAGA
>JAQVPO010000171.1 GCA_028702015.1 Synergistaceae bacterium
GGAGTGACACCGCTGTTGCCGTAAGTATATTCCGTTCCCAATCCGTTCGCGCCGCTATAGGTAAAAAGCCATCCCTTATATACTGCGTTAAGCATCGTTTCGACTTCCTGCTGCGCACCGTCAGTTATTTCAATGAGACGCGCTTCAAGCATTACCTGTTTGCCAGGATGGTCTATCCTGTTCATTAATGCCTCTACTTCAATATGCTGTTCAGGTGTGCCGGTTATGTAAAGAGTCCTCATCCTCTCATCTACAATCGGAGGTTTAGGAAGGGGAACAACTGACATAACTATCGCAGGCAGCTTGGCTGGGTCGCCGTAAGATATCTTGTATCCTCTTGTCTCATTCTTGCCAAGAGTTTTCCCTATGCTCTCTGAAGTTCCGACAACAAGGGTCTTCCCCATCAGAGAATATGTCAGATCGTTCATTCTGAGCATATAGGCAAAAACTTCACTGAATTTGGCGTTTTTGAATGAAAACGTCATCGAGTTGTCAGGAACAGAGGGATCAAGCACGAGGTTCAGTTTTCTGAGTTCCGCCAGCATCCTGAATACCTCCCTGACGGAAACTTCTCTGAGCTCAAGGGTTACAGGGGTATACATGCCGAGCGGATCGCCCTGTACCTTGGGTCGTTCGGGAGCGGGTTTGGGGGGAACTATATCGGTCTCTGCCTCAAGAATTATTGTCATCTGGTCAGAGCCTGCCATTCCTGTTATTTTTTTGACCTTCAATGGTTTTTCACCAATGACTGTCATCTTCAGTCCTTCTTTGTCGTTGGACTGCACCCGTATCCTCTGTGCCAGCTGAAAATCGTATTTCTGCCACCATTCCTGGCTTTTTTCAAGGTCAAGCCTAAGCACGCTCCAGCCGTATTCATTCCACCAGTCTTTTTTATCAGTATCCATAGGGAATCTAATATTCGTCCACTCAAGGGCGGCTGCTACAGATGGATCATTTAGCTGTACAGGATGGCTCATTTTAGTTCCCCTCAGCTCAAGAACCAGCTGCTGGCTCCCTATCTGACGAACCTTGATGCCTTCTATTATTGAATTGATCTCTTTCGTCTCTGCCTCTGTGTTTGCAGCAAAAACGGGATAAGATGAGATAAAAGTTATAAAGGCTGCAATAATGACTGTCAGAAGGAAGAACTTCTGTTTAAAAACTATAGATCCGTACGATATTTTTTGTCTGCCCATTTCCAACTCACTCCTCCTGAATCAATACTGATGATCCTGCCTTTACCTCCGCCGAAAACTGTTCCCCTGCTCACAATAAGCCCCGGCCTTTCGCCTTCGATATCAAGCGTTGCAACACCCTCTCCGCTCATAACGACAAGCGCCTTTATTGTCACTATGGGGATTATTTCAGGGATCTCTTCAAGCACATCCTCTTTCACAACGGACCTTGCCGCAAGCTCCTCCGCGGCATTCGCTATCGGGTATCTGTCTACGGCTTCTGCAAGTGCCACCATCTGGCTGCTGTAAGTCCTCATTTTAATATAATCCCGGTACTTGGGCTCAAGATCTTCGATCTTAGCGGCATCTTTGGATGTTCCTGCCGGAGAAATTACTCCTGGTGCAATATCTGTCATGGGTTCTGAGATATTCAGCAGCGTTATAAAATTATTCATGCTCCACAGGGCAAGGGCCGTAAAAAATATAAAAAAAGCAGCAAAGATGAAAAGCTCTTTCTTCTCACTGAGAGACATATTCCTGACATCATCAATCTTTGAGGTCAACATCATTTTTTTACACCTGCTGCTTTTCCAGTATTTTCTTTAGCGGCATCCGCAGCTACCTTTGCCTGTACGTTGAAAGAAAAAGCAACTATCCCGGAATCCAAAGCCTTTACGTTAAGTTCAGTGACCCTCATCATATATGAGCTCTGTCTGAAAGAGACCAGCAAATCAAGCATGCTGAAATAATTAGCTTCGCATTTTACATTGAAACTTATCATCTCTTTTGTCTCAGATGCCTTTGTCACTTCAAATCCTTTGAGTTCAGCAGATGTCATTATACTTACGATCAGAGCATAAAAATGTGTCGGAGATTCGACTGGAGCCGGCATCATATCATAATTGAACTTCAGTGCACGCTTATACTTCATCACCGTATCTGAGCGCCTTTCAAAGACCCTGTCCAGTGTCTTTGTCTCAAAGTCTATTGCGTCAGACTGTTCCTTTAGCTTTATGGCCTGGCTGATCACAAAAAACTGAAGCATCAGAAGTGATACAACTACAGTCAGCGTTGCAAGTATATATTTTTTAGAAAAAAAGAGCTGCAGGTTGATCATAATGCTTCATCTCCCGAAACAGTACTTTCATCACGCCCTGAAAAGACATTCCCTTTCAATATCTCCCTCATACTACGAAGCGTACAGGTTATCGTGAATGACCTAACGTTATATTTTTTCAGCTTTGAGTTTTTTATTACCGGGACATCGACAGCAAGTACAATCCTTGAATTTGAGAGTCTGTCAACAAAAGTCATAATATCCTCTTCATCCATAGCAATTCCGCCGAAAACGGCCTTGCCCTTTGAAATTAAGAGAGAGTCAAGCACTAACCCCTGAGGCATAAGGAGGTCAAGTCCTGTCATTAATTCAATGCTTGGAATTTCGGCAAGCATGAACTCAAGCTTTTCGTCAATAAGAACGGATTCACCATTCAGTCTAGCCAATTCTTTGTCCATGAGTTCTGTGCTTTTTACTACTGACGATTTTCTATCCTCTATCCTTTTAATGTCAGTACTCGTGGAATATATCTTCCATGAACCCAGCAGTATAACTGCTGAAACTATGACAAAAAATGCCGCAGCAGCAGAGAAAAGCAGGTAATGCTTCAGACTGTTGTCAGGCTCGTCAAGCTTTAAATTATGCTTGCCAGGAATTCTTAAATCAAGTTTTACGACCATGGCTATCTCCTCAGCGCCAGTCCAAGCGGTATATCCCAGCTGCCCAAACGCATATCATCTGCACTCAGTCTTATCCCCTGTACATCAAGGGGTTCGACTGACAATACAGACGAGACCTTGACCGTTTCTCTGAACAGCATGCAAAGTTCTTCGGATGCTCCGGGACCGAAAATATACATAGTTTCCGGCTCAAAGCCCCTTATCTGGGACAGCGCGAACTGCAGAGATGAATGGACCGCTCTTATAAAAACATATTCCTGTGATTCCTGCTGAGAATCCTCTTCGCTCAAAGGAGATATTTTATCGAACCCCTCAGAAAGGGACCTGTAAAAGATGCCGTTGCCCTTCCATGAAAGCATTATCACCGAATTGCTTCTGCTGACATATACGTATACGGCCGATTCAGCCGTATTGCCGCCAGGAAGTATTCCTGTCACAGATCTTTCAAGAGCGATCTGGGCAGGTTCGATCGCCGAAATAGCAAGCCCTTGGGCTGCTCCGGCATTCATTATTTCATTAATCAGCGCCTTGCGTGTAGCAGCAACCATGAAGCGTTTCTCTTCACCGCCGCTCTGGAGGGGAAATACTATAGGTGCCATGTCAAAAACAGCTTCATCAACGGGGAAGGGAAAATATCTTTCGAAGTCATATCTGAATGCCATTTTCGCTTCTGAAAGGCTGACATTAGGCAGCTGGACAATCCTTAACAGGGAATCAGTCGCAGGTATCGCAATATTGACCGGAGTATTTATATCACCGATCTCAGAAACGATATTTTTAAATATTTTTTCAAGACGGAAATCAGGACCGAGGTCATGATCCCCTCCCATGCTGAATGTTTCAGGCAGTGTACCTGCTACAGCCTTGGTAACCTCAAACTTGCCAGGATACCCAAGAAGTGAG
>JAQVPO010000172.1 GCA_028702015.1 Synergistaceae bacterium
CAGCTGACTCATCTGCAGTATTTCTGTTCTGTCGCTCGATGCCGCAACATGAGCCGTGCGGCGGATGAATTGTGGATCTCTCAATCAGCTCTTTCAAAGGCGATAAGCAATCTTGAAGAGGAGCTTGGCTTCAAGCTGTTCAACCGTGTCGGACGCGGCATAACACTCAATGATTCAGGCAGGATCTTCTACCACAATGTCAGCCGTGTCCTGCTGCTTCTTGATGACGCGGTCCGGCAGGCAGAGCTTGTGCAGAGAAAGAAGACATGCGATGTATCTGTCATTTTTACTGCCGCAACGTTTATTGCAGCGCGCATCAGAGAGGAATTTGAGCAGCAGTATCCTGAAATAAGTCTGGAGATAAAATGTTGCTATACTGCTGATACCAAGGATCTATCTGACTGTGACTTTCATGTTTTCGCCACGCCGGAAGAGGTACAGAACATGACCTGTACCAAGCTTCTTGATGAAGAAATGTGTCTTGCATGCGGTAAAAAACATCCGCTTGCAGGATCTGATGCAATAGATCTCTCAGATACGGAACAATACCTCTACCAATGTCTTCCGCCGCAGGAAAACATGCACGAGAACTTTGCCAGTGCGTGCAAAGCAGCCGGTTTCGAACCCAAAATAGGTTTTTGCACAGAGGATTCATACGCGTTCTTCGGAGGACTCAGCAGCAGCAGTCTGCTTACGATGGTCCCGTCACTTACTGCATTCTCTGCTCTGGATAAGGATCTGGTCCTTAAAAAAATCAGAACTCCTGAATGTAAAAGGACAATATACATAGCATACCGTTCGGAGAAAGAGCTCAGCAGCCAGTGTAAGACATTTAAATCCTTCTGCGAGGATTTTTTTAAAAAGCTTGAAGAACACAATATAGAACAGACTGCCTCTGAATATGGAGCAGTGCCAGCTAAAAGGGGTAATTAGCTATTTTTATCAGAACCTTACCTCAAGCAGCTTGAGACCTTTAGCCTGGAAGAGGTTGGGCAATTCTTTCCGCGCGCGTATAGTACGTATAAATATTGCCAGATTCCTGTCCATGCTGAATCCCTTTTCAGGCAGTGAATACTCAGGCATTGCCCCGCCAACGATGTCGAAGACCTTCCATTGTCCGTCTGTGTCAGCAAAATAGCCCTTTGAACGGATAATGTCCCCAGGCAGGTCATATTCTATTATCTCTCGGAATTTAGCCGGATCTCCCTCCCAGAAGATGCTCTGCGATGAAAGTCTGTCAGGAGGGGCAAGATGCCGCGACATGTCGCCGAGTGCAGCCTGGATGAACTGTTCCCATTCTTCTGGAAGAGGAAGTCCGTCCGCCGTTTCTGACTTATCTTCATGTTTCATGAAGACGCTCCATGGAACATTGCCGAAGATTGCGTGCGTAATGCCGGCCTGCGGGTTTATTTCGCGTATATGTTTATCAAGCTTATCCAACTCTTCTGCTGAGACGAGGTCTGTCTTGTTTATTATTATGTGCGAGGCAGCTTTTGTCTGTTTCATAACTGCGCTGAATGAGCCAAGGCATTCTTGAAAGCGCTGTGCATCAATGACACAGATGTTGCCTGCAAAAAGGTAAAACCCTTTAAGCATTGTGTTTTTAAAGTCCTTTTCCATGTCGGTCGTATCAGCAGCTCCGCTTGCTTCAATCAGGAGCAGTGCAGGCGCATGATCCCTGAATATAGTGTAGAGGCCCTGCAGAAAGTCGCCTTTTGCGCAGGCGCAGAATATGGAGCCGCGGCTTATTTCAATTATCTCAAGCCCGTTTCTTCGTATGACATCTCCGTCAACACCTGCTTTTCCAAACTCGTTCATAAGGACGGCAGCCTTATCTCCATTTGGAAGACTGCTAAGCAGTTGTTTCAGCATTGTCGTTTTGCCGCTGCCAAGAAATCCTGATAAGAGAAATACCTTGCATTTTTTGTTTATTTTCTGCATTGCATGTCCGCCTCCATATCAAAATCAACAGCTTCGGTATCTTCTGTATTTTTAATATACGGTAAATTCAGGTGAAAGACATATGCTTATGATCCATTATGCATCCATGTCTGGCATGTGTGTTTTTTATGCTGTCCAATATCCCTTTTTCTTTAACATCAAATATAAAAACAGGAAATATTTTGTCAATTGAGACCTCTGGATAATTTTCATTGAATGATGATATCTATGAAGTATTGGTATGATTGTTTTGATATTGCAAGCACAGGATTCAGTTAATAGACTATGTAGGAATAAAGGGATGAGGTCATGGTTGGATCAAGAATCTTCTGTTCCAGCTTGTTATGGACGTTTCATGGATGCAAGAGTCCTGCTTTTTATGATGCAGGCGGAATTAAAGGCAGATGTTCTATGAGTCCTCTGTCGGACCTGCATATTTAGCTTTTTCAGTGCAGACGGCAATTTGGGGCTATATGTTTTCTCTCTGTGCTCCCAACGCTATTATCCGATACTTTATTTAAAGTCCGGATAGGGCTATGATTTCATGAATAGCGCAATAACAAAAATATCGTAGACTGCTGTCGGTATGATACAGTATAATCACGATTTCATTTGAGGTGCAGCGGAGGAAATATTTGCGCTTGGTCAGTGAAAACTTTCTTCATGCAGTGAAGATCGCAGCTAACTGATCTCTGTTGAACTCTTTGATAATATCTGAGAAATGCCGTAACTGAAAGAAAAAAATCTAATAAAAAGGAAAATAAGATGGCCAGGATACCGAATTTTATTCACAATACTGATATAGGACAGAACTTCCTGATCGATCGGTCTATCGTTGATTTTATGATCGACAGAGCTGAGATAACGCCAGAGGACAGAATACTTGAAATTGGTCCGGGAGAGGGCATCCTGACAGAGGGACTTCTTTCAACTGACTGCTATGGAGTCTGTACTGTAGAACTTGATACAAGACTTAAGCATACCATAGAAATGCTTGCAATAAAGGACAGCAGGCTTCACCCACTCTGGGGAGATGCTGTGCAGTTTGATTATGAAAACGGACTTCCATGGATGCCAGCCAAGGTTATTGCTAATCTGCCATACCACATCACTACTCCGCTTATGTGGGCTTTTCTTGAAAAGCTCGCTCCGCATGGGCTTGAATACATGCTGCTGATGGTGCAGCTTGAATCTGCCCAGAGAATAACATCAGCGGAAGGACATCACGAACGTTCGCCTCTTGGCATAACAGTTGAGGCAATGGGAACATCTGCAATCATCAGGAATGTTCCTCCTTCTGCCTTCAGGCCTCAGCCAAGGGTCAATTCATGTATTATTGAGATAAAGATGGTGAAGAATAAGGCGCTTGCGTGTGACAAGACATGGAGAGGCCTGCTGGCAAGATCTTTTGCACAGAGAAGAAAGACGCTGATAAACAACTGGATATCAGGCTACCCAGGCATTAACCGTGAAAAAGCACTGGAGATACTCGAAAGAAATGAATTGAAAACAACCGCCAGAGCCGAAGAACTCAGCCTTGATAAATGGCGCCGGCTTTCTCAGGAAACAGAATTTTCCCTCAATCCGAAAGCTCAGAAGGAGACTGGAATATGACTTGGGATCTTGGCAGGATAATAGTGGATGAGAATGTTGAACTCCCGATCAACTGGGCTGCTCTTTCTCCTTCAGGAAGGGTCTTTGTTGAGATAGGCTTCGGCAACGGAGAGTTTTTAGAATACCTTGCAGGAGCTTATCCAGAAACGCTAATAGTGGGCATAGAGGTTTCTCAGTGGTGTGCAGCCAAAGCCGCAAGAAGGGTATTATCGGCGGGACTTGATAATGTGCGTATAATGCACGGAGATGC
>JAQVPO010000173.1 GCA_028702015.1 Synergistaceae bacterium
AAAGAAGCTGCAGTGATAGGCCTTATCGCAGGAGCGATCTGCCAGTTCATCCCCGGGACACCGTATATCAATTTCATCAGCGAACTTATAGGTGCTCTTGTTATGACAGCTTTTATCTGTATTCCTGTCAGACAGTCCAAATTATCGCCTATTCCTATTATCAGCACATTCATCAGCACCTTGGCGAGCGGATTTACCTTCGTAGCAGTAATGTACATGATCTTCTACGCCGGAGCTGACGTAAAGCCGGTGCCGCTGGCTATCTTCATGGGTATAATATTTGGAACTGCGGCGATAAATTCAGTGATCGTTCAGATACTCTATGTGCCTCTGAAGCTCGCGCTGAAAAGAAGCTGACCTAAGAAAATGATCAGGATAAGCGGATTATCTTTTAAGTATGAGGGCGGCAGGGATGATGCTCTGAAAAATATTGATATGACTGTCTGCAAAGGTGATTTTCTTGGTGTCATAGGCAGCAGCGGGGCCGGAAAAACGACATTGCTTCACGCGATCAACGGCATTATTCCTCATCACTTTCACGGGGATTATTATGGTTCAGTCAAAGTGAACGGTTTAGATACTGTCGATAATAAACCGGAAGATCTGGCAGGAAGAGTTGGGAGCGTTCGTCAGGATTTTGAGAGCCAAATGGTATCTTCCGTAGTTGAGGACGAGATACTGTTTGGTCTTGAGAATTTCTCTGTTCCACGTAATACCATCGAAAAGCGTCTGACGGACGCACTCGAAAAAACCGGGATCAAAAACCTTCGCGAGAGGAACATAGCTACCCTGAGCGGCGGACAGAAACAGAAGGTCGCAATATCAGCTATCATTGCCCTCATGCCGGATATCCTTATCCTTGATGAGCCGACCGGAGAGCTGGATCCGCAGAGCAGCCGCCAGATATTCCAGCTTTTGAGAGAGCTGAACGAAAATCACGGGATAACTATCGTAGTAGTAGAACAGAAAATTATGCTTCTTTGTGAATTTGCCCGAAAGCTTGCCGTGATGAATTGTGGTAGGGTCATCCTTCAGGGAAGGGTCTCTGATGTTCTGAAAAAAAGCAGGGATATGGAGAGAGCGGGAGTGAATTGTCCGCGAGTTGTGACACTTGCTGACAGACTGAGAGATGAAGGGCTTTATGACGGGGCGATACCTGTGAATATTCCTGAGGCTGAAAAGATGGTTAGGAGCATAATGGGATGATCTGCTTTGAAAATGTCTCCTACTCAACGAGCGGAATAGATATTATCAACAATGTCTCTTTTAAACTCAAAAAGGGATGTTTCACTGCACTTATAGGTGCCAATGGAGCAGGTAAATCAACACTTGCCAGACTTTGCAACGGATTGCTGAAACCAACTTCAGGCTCTGTCAGTGTAGGCGGTTTTGATACAGCTTTAGTAAGAACAAGCCGTATAGCAAAATTCACAGGTTTTTTGTTTCAGAATCCGGACAGGCAGATATGTAAAAACAGCGTGCGTGATGAGATACGTTTCAGCCTCGAGTGTGTGATCGAAGATAAGACAGAGATAGGGATAAGGTGTGAAAAAACTCTCCAAGAATTTTCGCTCAACGGAGACAGAGATCCGTTCAGCATGAGCAGGGGAGAGAGGCAAAGACTTGTCCTGGCTTCAATATTAGCGGCAGAACCTGAACTCCTCCTTTTGGATGAGCCAACTACAGGGCTTGATTACAGGGAATGTATGCATATCATGGAATGTGTCAGCAGAGTTAATAAAAAAGGAGCTACAGTGCTTATGGTGTCACACGATATGGAGGTAGTCCAGGATTTTGCCAGCGAGGTGATGGTTTTGAATGATGGATCACTGCTTGCGCATGGGAGGACAAAGGATATTATCAGAAACGAACCGCTGCTTGCGCGTGCTTCGCTTTTGCCTCCCCAGATAACTGAGCTTGCCATTAGACTGGGAGGCGGTTATGAAAATGCTGTTACAGTAGACGATATGGTGCTGTCTGTTAAAAAACACATACGAGGTGCAGAGTGATGGGCGGCTTCCTTGATTATTCTCCCGGTAATTCTTTTCTGCACAGGCTAAACCCTATTGTAAAGATCTTTTTATCGCTGATGATCTGTGTATCGTGTTTTATTACTGACAGTCCGTTTTTTTGCATTGCGATCATTTTTCTGAATATTGTAATGGCGGCATCTGCCGGTATATTGCCAAGGGCGCTTGCAATGCTCAGGACACTGATAAAATTTTGCACATTCCTGTTTTTAATACAGGTTTTTTTTATAAGGGACGGCACGGTACTTTTTTCTCTGCCGTTTGATATTTATGTTACTGATAAAGGGGTTATGTTTTCGCTGATGATGGCATTCCGTCTTGTAGGTGCAACGCTCCCTCTTGCACTGATGCTCTCAATTACGAAAATGAACGACCTTTCCAATGTTCTTGTCGGTACTTTAGGCATGCCGTACAAATATGCTTTTTCATTAACTACAGCTATAAGGTTCATACCGGTCTTTACTGCGGAGATGGCAGGCATAATGGAAGCACAGACTGCCAGAGGCGTTGCCTTCGATACGAAAAATATATTCAGGAAGATCGGACTGATCTTCCCTCTGTGTGTCCCGCTTCTGATAACTTCTGTAAGAAAGATCGAAGGTGCTGCGATCTCGGCAGAACTTCGCGGTTTCAACTGCAGAAAACGTGACAGCGGTTACAAGAGTTATCCATTCAGGGCGGCTGATATAGGGATCATCTTATTTGCTTTTGCACTGGCTGCGGCTGGAGCCTTTTCCCCATTTTAGTAGCTGAGCAGATCTTCAAGGAGATCCTTAGTAAGGTCTTTTGCTTTTATTTCTCTGATTCCGGCCCCTATGCATGAGGGGCACCCGTTGCGGCATCTGCATGAAACAAGCTGTTCCATACAGGCTTTTAAGATCACGCTGATTGAATTATAGGCCCCTTCTGCAATACCTACCCCACCGGGAACGGAATCCGAAAGGAAGAGAGCTGGATGCTTCAGACTAGGCTCACTCAAAGCTGTGCTTATAAAAATATCACTGCTGTCACACATCAGGAAAAGCGGAACAAGGTTTCTAAGGAGATTTGCCAGTCCGTCCATCGCCAACTGAAGCCCAGGCCTTAAAAGGGATTTGTCAGGCATTTTTATCCAAAGAGATGTTGCATCAAAATGGTCTTCTGGGAGGTTGCCCGTACTGTGCCCGAGTACTTTGCGTGTCTTGATGTCAATGATTTTATAAATTCCAGCCGAAGCAGATATTCTTGTCTCACCCCAGCCAAAATGCCCTGAGCATTCGATCTGTCTGACTATGTTTGTTCTGACATAAACCCTTGCTTCAGTATATGTGTTTGAAAGAGACCTTTTTACGAAACACTTTTTGTTTTTAATATCGATTTCCTCTACAGAGTAGCTTTCTCCGTTATGAAAGTATACTGCCCCTGAAAATATCAGTTTATTAGCTGAATGCTTATCCATAGTACCTATCAGTTTTTGCTTTTGAAGGACAGTGACATCGTATATATCGTATTTCTCGCTTGAAGTGCTCCTTATAGAAAAAGAAGCGGCCGGATAGTCTTCTGTGTTCCATGAGTATGTTCGGTCATCCCCGTCTCCAAGCACGCTAAGCATTCCGTGTCTGGAGAGGAATTCGAGGATACCTGTAATGTCTTCTTTCCCGAAAGTTTCATTTGCTTTGAACGGAAGCTCATACACTGAACATTTGATATGCTCAAGCCTTATGTAGGGGTTGAGAGGGTCTATGCGTGCCGTCTCAGGAGATGCACCAAGCAGCCAGTT
>JAQVPO010000174.1 GCA_028702015.1 Synergistaceae bacterium
TCATAGAAGAAAGAGAGAGGCTTCGTGCAGAAGCTGCTGTTATGGCAGAAAGGCTCAGTTCGAAGTTCGCACTCATGGAAAGAGTCAGCAATGAGCTCAGGGCCGAGGAACGCAAGATACGGAACCTGGATGAAGAGATATCAGAGCTTGACCAGAAGTCAATCCGAGAGAGGGCCAACCTGGCAAGAACAGGCAAAAGCTGTCTGGAAATTTTTGAAAGACGCAAGGTCCTCATAGAGGAGATAGAAAAGCACGTAAGCGGGTATTCAAAGCTTGAATCGAAACGGGATCTGATCAGAAAGAAAACGGTCTCTTCCGACCTGCGCTCGAGATCTGCCCTTGAGAGAATCTCTTCGTTTGAAATAAAGAAGGGGGAGACGGAGAGGGAGCTTGAGGAACTGATAAATACCTGGGAAGAACAGTATCCCTATCCGGGCGACGGAGCATTGCCTGAAGACGAGGATATAGATGACCTCAGAAAGAACATACGCGACGGCGACAGGAAGATCAAAGCTTTCGGCGAAGTAGATATGGGAGTTTTATCAGAGGACAGGAATCTTAGGGACCGTCTGGCATTCATGGGTGAGAATCTTGATGATGTAAGGGCCAGCGCTGCGGAACTTGAAAGGCTTATTTCAGATGCGGACAGACAGGCTTACAAGGTTTTCTCCGATGCGCTTCAGGAAGTTGACAATAGATTCTGCTCGCTCTTCCAGAGACTTTTTGGCGGCGGAGAGGCTCACCTTGAAATGATAGAAGGAGATACAATATGGGATACGGGGGTCGATGTGATTGCAAGGCCTCCCGGAAAACATCCCCAGAGCATAAATCAGCTTTCAGGCGGAGAACAGTCTCTTGCTGCCATTTCGCTGCTTTTTGCTTCAATGGAGGTTGCAGGCTGCCCTCTGGCAGTACTTGACGAAGTTGATGCAGCGCTTGATGAGGTTAACCTCAGAAGGTTTTCAGAGCTTGCGAAGGATTATGCAAAAAACAGACAGGTACTTGCCATGACCCACAGGAGAGTTACGATGGAAAGGGCAGACGTACTTTATGGAGTGACTCTTTCCGAACCTGGGCTTTCCCAGGTGATAGGAGTAAGGCTGGAGGATTGGGCCTGATGAATGCGGGCTGTGAAGATCTGCTCAGAGGCGCCTTGAAGATAAAGCAGCCGCCGGAAAATGAGGGACCCAGAGTCAACCTTGACACCATCCTTCTTGCCCATTTCACTAAGCCTAAAAAGGGGGAGAGGATCCTTGAAATTGGCTGTGCGCACGGAGCTGTCTCTCTTATCATTGCAAAACGCGGATATCCTATTGAGGGAGTGGACATCCAGCCGCATCTTATCGACATGGCAGCGGAAAATGCTGCCATAAACGGACTGGCAGATAAAACTAAATTTTACAGCGGAGATATAAGAGATCACAGAAAAATATGGAAAGCACAGATCTTTGACAGAGTTACAGTTAACCCGCCTTATTTTGAAATTAAAAGCGGAAGCATAAGTCCTTCCGCTGCTCTTGCAGCCGCCCTGAACGGTTCGGAATGTACGCTGGAGGATGTTGTTTCAGCGTGCCGCTATCTTTTGAAAAACAAGGGATACCTTGATATAGTCATACATGCAGCACGAGCGGGTGAACTTTTTGCACTGCTTGATAAATACAGGATAGCGCCCAAAAGATTCAAGTCAGTCCATCCAAGACCTGGAGCAGAAGCCTCGGTTGTGCTTGTAGAAGCAGTAAGGGCTTCAAAACATGGACTTAGGATAGAAGCTCCGTTATTTGTTCTTGACGAAGAGGGAAAGGAAACAGCATCCTTGCTGGAAGCTTACAGGACGGAAGGAAAGTAAAATGCCGCTTATAGTTGTCCCGACACCAATAGGCAATCTGGAAGACATGACCCTTAGAGGCCTGAGAGTTCTTCGTGAGGCGGATATTATCGCATGCGAAGATACGAGGCATACCTTAAAGCTGCTCAATTACTACGAGATAAAAAAGCCTCTAATCTCATACCATAAGTTCAACGAGACGGAAAGGCTTGAAACCCTGCTGAAACGTATAGAAGAAGGCGAAACAGTGGCGCTGGTATCAGATGCAGGGACTCCATGCATATCAGATCCCGGAATGATACTGATACAGTCAGTTATAGAAAGGGCGCTTCCGCTGGATGTGCTGCCCGGTGCCAACGCGTTTCTTCCCGCGGTCATCCTATCAGGAATGGGAACAGGCTCGTTTACCTTTATCGGATTCCTTGACGGGAAAAGAGATGAAAAAAGGAAGAGGCTGGAGGAACTCAGACAGAGCAAGGAGACTATCGTTTTATACGTGGCTCCGCACAGGCTTCTTAAAGAAATGGAACTGATAGGAGGTGTCCTGGGAGACAGGCCTGCTGCTCTTGTCAAAGAGATCAGCAAGATCCATCAGGAATCGATCAGAGGCACACTTCTGACCTTTAAAAATATCCTTGCAGAAGATAAGATACGAGGAGAATTTGTATGTGTGATCGAAGGAGCAAGAGAATCGGTGCCTGATGTCAATGATTCTGTGTGGATGGATGAGGCCCTGATTATGTGTAAAGCAGGGGAATCTACAAAAAATGTTGCAAACTTGCTCTCTATAAAGTATTGTATCCCACGAAACAGAATAAAACGGTACATTCTGGAGAACTGTACCGGGGAGGTAATATAAAATGTCCAAGGAAAATTTTTACATCACCACGCCGATCTACTATGTTAATGACGTCCCCCATATAGGGCACGCCTATACAACGATAGCAGCTGATGTCCTGGCACGCTGGCACAAGTCAGGAGGAGATAAAACCTGGTTTCTGACCGGAACGGATGAACACGGACAGAAGATCCAGACAGTTGCGGAGAAGAGGGGCATCACGCCGAAAGAGCTCTGTGATGAAGTCGTTCTGAATTTCCAGAGACTTTGGGGAGTCCTTAATATATCGAACGACGACTTCATAAGGACTACAGAACCCAGACATGAAAAAGTAGTTCAGGAAGTCTTCAGACGTCTTATGGCCAACGGCGACATATACAAGGGGGAGTATGAGGGATGGTACTGTGTTCCCTGTGAAACATATGTTCCCGAAGCACAGATAGGAGAGGGCAATACATGTCCCGACTGCCACAGGCCGCTCACAAAGATGACGGAGGAAACATACTTCTTCAGACTTTCGAAGTATGCCGAACCGCTTCTTAAATATTATGAAGAGAACCCTGACGCAATAATGCCGAAGTCAAGATACAACGAGATAATCAGCTTTATTAAAAGCGGTCTTCGCGACCAGTCTGTCTCACGCACTACTCTTGACTGGGGCATCCCGCTTCCGGGAGATGG
This sequence comes from Synergistaceae bacterium, assembly GCA_028702015.1. Lineage (GTDB taxonomy): Bacteria > Synergistota > Synergistia > Synergistales > Synergistaceae > Caenicola. The sequence goes on from JAQVPO010000174.1 coordinate 3,345, forward strand.
AAAGCATGTTATCTATGTATGGTTCGATGCTCTGATCAACTATCTTTCCGCCCTGAACTTCCCTGAAGAGGGAGGATTATGGCAGACATACTGGCCTGCGGTGCGTCATCTTGTCGGAAAGGACATAATAAGGTTCCACTGTGTAATATGGCCTGCTATGCTTCTTGCACTTGGGGTCAACCCACCGGTCAGGGTCTTCGCGCATGGATGGTGGACTGTCGAAGGCGAAAAGATGTCGAAATCTGTCGGAAATGTTGTAGATCCCTTTGAAATGGCTGATCTTTACGGAGTGGATCCGTTCCGTTATTTCCTGCTCCGGGAGGTTCCTTTCGGCAACGACGGAGATTTCTCTGAATACGCAATGGTAAACAGGATAAATTCAGATCTGGCCAACGATCTTGGCAATCTTCTGAGCAGAAGTCTTCAGATGATTGAA
>JAQVPO010000175.1 GCA_028702015.1 Synergistaceae bacterium
AAATTTAAAGAAATAGAATCAAGACTGCAGTCTCTGGCAAGCCCGGGAATAAGACCCGGACTTGCCAGACTTTCATGCTTGCTCATGCTCCTGGGAAACCCAGAAAGGAAATTCAAAGCAGTACATATAGTCGGAACAAACGGCAAAGGATCTACAGCATCAACACTTTCTTCCATTCTAAAAGAATCTGGCTGTAAAACTGCCCTATATACAAGCCCTCATTTGATCTCCTTCGGAGAGCGGCTTGCTTTATGCGGCAAAGATGCGCTTCCTGAAAAATGGGAAAAATCACTGGAGGTCATAGAACGACACCTCAACGAGTCAGAACAGCTGAAATCTGATCCTCCCACATATTTTGAGCTCATCACAGCCGCGGCCTTCATGATAATCGCTGAAGAAAAGGTAGACATCGCTGTCATTGAGGCAGGACTGGGCGGAAGGCTGGATGCTACAAATATTCTTTCAAATGTAATACTCACCCTTGTTGCACCGATAGGGATAGACCATTCGGAATATCTTGGCAGCTCGCTTTCGTCAGTTGCAAAAGAAAAGTTTGCCGTTATGAGACCAGGAATACCAGCTATATTCTCCGGCGGAGAAGAGGAAATAGAGAGCATATTTTTTGAGACAGCATATAAAAAAAAGACACCTGCACAGGTCTTACGAAGATTGTGCAGCTACGGAACAGTCAACGTTTCTTTAAGCGGTACGGATTTCTACGTTCAATCTGAATGTATGTGCGCTGACTACCACACTCCGCTGATAGGCACCCACCAGACTGATAATGCTGCCCTTGCCCTTGCCGGCGCATGCGCTTTGAAGTCATGCTCCGATATGTTATACGCAGACATAACGTTCCAATCGCTTTATAACGGAGTCGCTGCCGTAAAATGGCCAGGAAGGCTTGAAATTATAAATAAAGAGAGCCCGCTTCTGATCGTTGACGGAGCTCATAACCCGCACGCACTGAAAAGGCTGGCTGAAAACACTAAAATCATATATGGCGGCAAAAACTTTAATCTGATCCTGGCGATGATGAAGGACAAGGATATCTCAGAAAGCCTCGATATAATTAAGGAAATGGGAGCAACGCTCTTCTGCACAGAGATACCTGATATGCAGAGAAGCCTGCCTGCCCAGCATCTGCTAAACATGGCAGAGGAGAAAAATATACAGTGCGCAGGCATATGGGAAAACCCAATGGCGGCTGTTAAAGATTGCCTGGCATCAGGCAATGACACTTTATGCTGTGGCAGCCTGTTTCTGAGCGGTTATATCAAGGAGCATTCAGATGATCAAAAGAGGATTTGATTACAGGTACGATAAGGAACAGAAGGAACTGAGACTGATCATGCCGGAGGAACTTAAAAATCATTTTTTCGCTTCTATCTATTGCAGAGGAGAGATTATGGACAGATCACAAGGAGACCCGGGAATTATATGGGCTTCTTTGTCTTCTAATTTTAATAACATTCAATTAGTTGCCCCGCATCAAGTTCATGGAACCAGAGTCATCCCTTCTTCTTCTTCATTTGCACTCCCTTTGAGAACGGAAGCTGACGCAGTCTTTATAGATTCTTCATCAGACGCTATTGCAAGCCTCCGGTTCGCTGACTGCTGTCCTGTAGTCATTGCTTCAGATTCTCCCGATCCATGGATGCTGCTTCTTCATTCAGGTTTTGCCGGCACGGCAAAGAATATAGTCGGAAAAACACTGACTATGCTTTATGAAGAAAAAGGAAAAGAATGGAGAAAAGACAGGACATGGGCCTGGATAGGCCCATGCATATGCATGGAATGTTACTCAAGAAAATTTGATGATCCGTCCACTCAGGATGCATTGAATTTTTTTTCTCCGGATAATTTTTATATAAAAAATGGCTTGGTCCATTTTGACATAAAAGGAGAAGTTATAAAGCAGCTGGTGCAATGCGGACTGCCTTATGATAATATCTACGATTCTTCGGACTGTACATGCTGCAGCAACGGCCTATACTATTCATATCGTGCCGGGGATAAGATATCAAGAATATTTCTTCTGGGCGGAAATACCACAAAACTGATATAACAGGTGAGAATTATTAAAGTTACTGGAATCAATTATTCTCCACGTGAGGTGAACATGGAATGGACAATATAAAGGTCGGCGTTATAGGCGTCGGACATTTGGGCATGCATCATGCCAGAGTATATACAGAGATCTTAGGTGCCCAGTTAGTAGGGGTAGTCGATATAAACGAAGAAAGGGCACATTCAATCGCCGACCCGCTCGGGGTAATCCCTTACAGCGACATAGAGACATTCATCAAACAGACTCGTCCTGATGCTCTCAGCATAGTTGTCCCTACCAGCCACCACTTCGAAGTAGCTAAGTTAGCAATGGAAAACGGTATCCATGTTCTCATTGAAAAACCTGTCACCACAAGCGTCGATGAGGCAGAAAAGCTTCTTAACCTGGCCGTCCGAAAGAATCTTATACTTCAGGTCGGGCATATCGAAAGATTCAACAGTGCTGTCCAGCATGTAAGGGAGTTCGTCAATGACCCCTATTTTATCCAGACCCACAGGATGGGCCCCTTCTCTCCGAGGATCAGTGATGTCGGGGTAGTACTTGATCTCATGATCCACGATGTTGATATAATCCTCTCAATGATCAATTCTGAGCTTGTCTCAATATCTGCCATAGGCAGATGCATCAGGACAGAGCACGAAGATATCGCATCAGCCCAGCTGACATTCGCAAACGGAGCAATGGCGCAGATACTTGTCAGCCGTGTTTCAGAGAAGCGTATACGTCAGATGGAGATAACGGAGGCAGAAAGGTATATCACTGTAAATTATGAGTCACAGGATATTTCTGTACAGCGCTGTGTAAGGCAGAGCGGCGGAAACCTTGTTGAAGTTATGGAACATCCCGTGTTCCCTAAAACAGAGCCTCTTAAAATGGAACTGCAGCATTTTATATCATGCATCAGAGAGGGACGTCAGCCCATGGTCGGCATCAAAGACGGGAAAAGAGCACTTGAAGTATGTGTCGCAGTCCTGAGACAGATACATGAAGAAAAGCCTGAGGTCAGCTCTCTGCTTTCTGCAATATAGACAAATACTAAATGACATTCCGGCCGATAAGAGTTATTATTTAGAGAGGAGATGCTCCTCTCTTTTTTTTGAGGAATTATCCCTGATTGAAAGGATGTATCTTATTTGATGGATTTTATTAAAAATATTCCACCTGTAAACCTCCAGGCACTGGTTGCACTTGCTCTTTTCGGAGCCTCCCTGCTGGTGGCAAGGATGGTTGTTAATATCCAGTCAGGAAAGTGGCCTGGAAGCCCAATTTTTGTATTGTATCTAAGAGTGCTTCTGGGTTTTCTTTTTGCAGGATCCATAGGTCTTGGTTTTTACTGTTTCGCAGGGATAAATATTATTTTCAAGTAAACTCTTTGTAGCATTATCTAAATCTATATAATTTGAATTGCATGATACATCTGCAGGAACGCTCCTGTCTATGCGGCTCGGTGTGTGTGATCTGAAGAGTTTCAGGGGCATGATAAAGAATAATATATTACAGATCAGTTTTTGATGCCAGTTAGGAGAGTTGATTTATGGAAAAGCTTCTGAATAATGCGTTCAAGGGGGACCCGAGAGCAATCGGCCGCCTGATAAGTCTTGTTGAGGCCGACACCCCCGCTGCAAAGGAAATAATGAAACAGATATATCCAAGGACAGGAACAGCCAAAGTAATTGGCATAACAGGAAGCCCTGGGGCAGGC
>JAQVPO010000004.1 GCA_028702015.1 Synergistaceae bacterium
GCAATGGTATTGGTGCAGGAGGATTGGCGTCACACTTATCCCAGCAGTCCCCAAAAAGGACAACCATGAACTTAAAAGCATGATGTGTCTTTTCTTTCCTTATGCAGCAGGACTTTCTCTTAACCAGATAAACCCTGTCATAAGCAGGATGTTTGGCTCCTTTCTTGCCGGAGGTTCGATTTCTGTCCTTACTTATGCGGACAGGGTGCTCCAGCTTCCTCTCGGGCTTTTTGTCATTGCCATTTCGCAGGCTGTGCTTCCCATGCTTTCAAGACAGGATCCTGATGACAGGAAAGAATTCAGGGATTTTATAAGAGATGCGCTCAGATTTGATCTTTTTGTGATTTTACCGGTAGCAGCAGGGCTTTTTGCCCTCTCTCAGGAAGCGGTGCATATACTTTTTTTCAGGGGGGCATTTACCGAATGGGCATGGCATGCCACAGGTACAGCACTTGCAATATATGGCCTCGGCCTTCCTGGAATGGCAAGCAGTACGCTTATACTCAGGGCAATGTATGCAAGAAGGATGCCAAGGGGGGCAGTCGGAGTGACAGGGGTAACGGTTGCAGTTAACCTGGCTTCGTGTGCAGTATTGATGCCTATGTTTAAATATGCCGGACTTGCCGGTGCAACGGCTGCTGCTTTTACATGTTCAAGCCTGTACGGAGCATGGGCTCTCTCAAGGAATCTTAAGGAGCCTTTGTGTGTTTTTGAAACGAAGTGGATTGTCAAGGTCCTTTTTTCAACGACATTAATGCTGCTGACTATTTATCTTCTTAAAGCATTTGTCTCTTATCCTCTTTCTGCAGCGCTGGCAATCAGGGTACTTTGGCTTGCTGGCATGGTTTTTATTGGAGCAGCTGTCTACTCAATATCTACCGTGCTTCTCCGCTGCCCTGAGTGGCAATGGATAAAGGATGCTATAAAACAGAAAAAGAATTGACGGATCAATGTTATTATTTATACAGTGCCTAGTATTGCCGAAAATATATATTTGATTTCACACTACACAGTTATTATTATCAGTAAGGAGGGTCAGCGGTGAAGCGAAAATCGTTATTTCTTTTGGTCCTTTTATTTGCATTCAGCATAGTTGCATATCCGGTTTCTTTGCCGGCAGGAGCAGGTCAAAATGATATCAACACTCTGCTTGAAGAAAGACAGATAGACTGTTGGGTAGAAGGGGAGCTGTTTGGAGATCTAATTCTTGGTTCAAGAGGAACGATACAGTTCATATATCTTGATTCAAAATTATCCAAAGCGATCTCGGGTGAACAGGGACTTGCCCCATGGGTTGATGATCTCAATCAGTATTTCGGATCACCAGAGACCAAAAAGAAAGTGCTCTTTATTGCTAATCTGGAAGCAAATAAGCCATGGACAGTTGAAGAGGGAAAAATCAGCGTTGGAGGCTATTATCTGACCCAAAAGGATGTAATATCTTCAAGCTGGAGAAATCCTTTCGGTACTGTAGATGCAGGTACAAACTGGCAGTTTGCATTTGTAGTGCCGCAGGAAAAAGTCAGGCATGGTACAGAAATTATGGTGGGTTATGGAGATGACCTTATAAAATGGAGGGTGCCAAAATAAATGCACAGGTATAAATGCGCTTCATGCGGACATATTTTTTCCGAGGATATTTGGGCTGAAAAGTGTCCGAAGTGCAGATCAAGGATACTGATACATATAGAGGGACAGCCTAAAAAAAGCGGCACATGCAGCTGCAAGGGCGGGAACTGTTCGTCGTGCGCCGGGAAGTGCCGATGATGTCTGCAGCGAAAGAACTTATAACCCTTGGAATTGAGACAAGCTGTGATGATACGGCCCTTGCTCTACTGAAGGGGAGAAATGATATATTGTCTTCAGTTATATCCAGTCAGATAGAATCTCACTCCGAATACGGGGGAGTCGTCCCTGAACTGGCATCAAGGATGCACCAGGAAATGATCATTCCTCTTCTTGAAGATGTAATTGACAGCTCAGGAATAAATGATCCTGCTGAAGATATCGACCTCATAGCTGTTACTGCGGGGCCGGGGCTTATAGGCTCCCTTCTCGTCGGTGTGATGACTGCCAAGGCCCTATCTCAGGCATGGAAAACACCAATAATAGGTGTCAACCATCTTGAGGGACATATTTTTGCAAATATTGCCGTGAACAGGGAGCTCTCTCCTCCTTTTATATCTGCAGTAGTCTCCGGAGGTCACACAGAGATCATCTTGGTCAAAGATCTGGGAGAATACGAACTGCTGGGTTCAACAAGAGACGATGCTGCAGGTGAAGCATACGATAAGATAGCAAAAATGATGGGGCTAGGATATCCGGGAGGTCCGGTCATTGACAGGCTGGCATCCAGGGGAGATCCTAAGAGCTATTTGCTGCCTACGCCGCTGTCATCAACTGGAAAAGTAGAGTTTAGTTTCAGCGGGCTGAAGACAGCAGCGGCCAACATAATAAGAAACTCGGCCAAAACAGGGATTTCGTTGAAAAAGGAAGATATATGCGCTTCTTTTCAAAAAGCGGTCATAGAGTCCCTTTTATGTAAAATAAAACTTGCTATGGAAATGACTGGGATAAAAAGACTGACCCTATCAGGCGGTGTTGCCTCAAATTCCGGACTTCGCAGAGAACTGAGAGAGATGGCAGAAGAGGAAAATTGGGAGTTATTCCTCCCCTCTCCTGATATGTGTACAGATAATGCTGTGATGATAGCTTCTGCAGGAATTGACTCATTTCTCAGGGGCAACAGGTCGGATCTTTTGCTCTCGCCTGACCCTTCATGGGAGATATGGTAGGAGATTTTTCTCAAGCCTGACATCCATTGAGTGATATTTCCGTATTTAAAAATATTATATTTGTTGTATGAATGCAGCTGTAAAAGGTGCTTTGGCTCTTTTTAATATATCCGTAAGACGTTGCTTTGTCTGCATAAATTACGTAAGATAAATAAAAGTCAAAGTATGTTTAAAAAGAGAAGAAAGAGCAAGATAGGCAGGTATAATTGCCCAAAATAAGATATATTTACCTATAGCTGTATTTGAGAAAAACCTTCTCTCTTATTAAACTTTCATTCGAAAAGAAGTTAGCACTCAGTTAAAGCGAGTGCTAACATCAAAAACAAAACATCAGCAGGAGGGGTTATTTTATGAAACTTAAGCCACTTGGAGACAGAATAGTTGTTAAAGCCGCACCTCATGAAGAAAAGACAAAAGGCGGACTGGTTCTTCCTGAGACAGTTAAAGAGAAGCCGGTAGAGGGGATCGTAGTTGCTGTAGGCGAGGGTAAAGTGCTTGAGAACGGCAGCCGTCAGGCCATGGATGTAAAAGTGGATGACAAGATCATATACAGCAAGTACTCCGGCACAGAAGTCAAGCTCGATGGCGAGGAATTCCTCATTCTGAGCGAAAGAGACGTTCTGGCAGTAGTAACGAAGTAATAAGTAAAAAATAAAAATATTTATTATTCTGGGAGGAATATGATCATGGCAAAGATACTGCTTTTTAAAGAAGAAGCCCGCCGTGCGATGGAGCGCGGAATGAATAAAGTTGCAGATACAGTAGGTATCACACTTGGTCCTAAGGGCCGCAATGTAGTCCTTGACAAGAAATATGGTTCACCCACTATTACCAACGATGGTGTGACCATTGCAAAGGAATTCGAACTTGAAGATCCGTTTGAAAATATGGGAGCCCAGCTTATTAAAGAGGTCGCCTCAAAGACCAACGACGTGGCCGGAGACGGTACCACAACTGCTACAGTCCTTACCCGTGCTATGGTACGCGAGGGCATCAAGAATGTCGCCGCAGGAGCTAATGGCATGCTTATCCGCAAAGGTATCGAAACGGCTACTGAGGTAGTTGTAGAGCAGCTCAAAAAGCAGGCTGTCCGCGTAAAAGAGCACAGCATGATTGCTCAGGTCGCTTCGATCTCAGCAAACGATAAGGCGATCGGCGAACTTATTGCAGAGGCGATGGATAAAGTAGGAGAAGAGGGCGTCATCACTGTCGAAGACAGCAAGAGCCTTGGAACATCGCTTGAAACAGTGGAAGGTCTCCAGTTCGATAAGGGCTACATCAGCCCCTACATGATCACGAACCCTGACCGCATGGAAGCAGTTCTTGAGGATGCAAATATACTCATCGTAGACGGCAAGATAAGCAACGTAAAAGATATGCTTCCCGTACTTGAGAAGATCGTACAGCTCGGCAAACCTCTCCTCATCATTGCAGAGGATATAGAGGGTGAAGCGCTTGCTACACTCGTAGTCAACAAGCTTCGCGGCATTCTCCAGGTCGTTGCGGTAAAGGCTCCCGGATTTGGCGACCGCAGGAAGGCCATGCTTCAGGATATCGCTGTTGTGACAGGTGCGACCGTGGTCAGCGAAGAAGTCGGAATGAAACTTGAGAATGCTGATACAACAGTCCTCGGCGGAGCCAAAAAGGTAAAAGTGACTAAAGAAGATACAACGATAGTTGAAGGAAAGGGCGATTCCAGTAATATCAAGGATCGCGCGGCACAGATCAAGAAGGAGCTTGCCGATTCTACATCAGAGTACGACAAAGAGAAGCTCCAGGAGCGTCTTGCAAAGATAGTCGGCGGAGTTGCCGTTGTACAGGTCGGAGCAGCTACAGAGACTGAGCAGAGAGAACTCAAGCACCGTATCGAAGATGCACTCAACTCGACCCGCGCAGCAGTACAGGAAGGCATCGTAGCAGGCGGCGGAGTTGCACTTGTTGAATGCACAAAGGCGCTTGACAGCAATATCGCAAAACTCGAAGGCGATGTCAAAACAGGTGCTATGATCGTCCGCAAGTCACTTACCGAACCTCTCCACCTGATCTCTTCAAACGCAGGTCTTCAGGGGGATGTCATCATCGATAAGGTGAAGACACTGAAAACCGGACAGGGACTTGATGCAACAACAGGCGAATATGTCGATATGATCAAGGCTGGTATCATCGACCCAGTTAAGGTTACACGTTCAGCAGTTCAGAACGCATCCTCGATCGCAGCAATGGTTCTGACTACCGATGCACTCGTAGCTGACAAGCCGGAAAAGAAAGAGACTCTCGGCGACATGTCAGGCGGCATGGGCGGTATGGGAGGCATGGGCGGCATGGGCGGTATGGATTACTAATACCGGCAATATACGACAAGCCAGGAATGCAGACAGACGGGGGATACCCCGTCTGTCTTTTTTTGCTTCTATGAAAAATAGAGAGTGGAAATCAAGGCTTCTTTATGTCATACTTACTAACGTGCAAAGTGTATGTCAGTGAAAGGGCAGGTTTTGAATGAATAACAAAGAGAACAAGATCCTCATACTAGATTGCGGTTCCCAGTATACACAGCTCATTGCCAGGAGAGTAAGAGAGCTTGGTGTTTTCAGTGAGATACTTTTCTGGGATTCTCCGACAGAAAAAATTGAAGCGACTTCCCCGTCTGGAATCATCATCTCAGGCGGCCCAAGAAGTGTCCTTGACAGTGATGCTCCATCAGTGTCCATGCACATACTCCAGTCTGATACGCCTGTGCTTGGTATATGTTACGGGATGCAGCTTCTGGCTCATCAGTTCGGGGGACGGGTGAAACGTGGAGAAGCTGCGGAATATGGCAGAGCTAGGGTAAAACTTTCATCTGATGCACCTCTCTTCGGGCGCATTGGAGAAGAGAAGGAACTGCAGGTATGGATGAGCCACTGGGACCAGGTCACAGAACTTCCTTCTGGTTTTTCTGCCGCTGCCTGGAGTGAAAACGGTTCGCTTGCAGCCTTTCATTCATCTGATAGCAGGATCAACGCGCTCCAGTTCCACCCCGAAGTTGTTCATACACCAAGAGGAAGCGATATCCTTTCTGCCTTTATATTTGACATTTGCGGCTGCGTGGCCGACTGGGATCTCGGCATGGGATGGATAGACAGAGAGATAGATAAAATCAGGGAAAAAGTCGGAACAGGGAAGGTCATATGCGGACTTTCCGGAGGAGTCGATTCAACTGTCTCTGCAGTTATAACATCAAAAGCAGTCGGAGATAATCTCCACTGTATTTTTGTTGACCACGGACTGCTCAGGAAGAATGAATCAGATAATGTAATGGAAACATATCGCTCTCTCAGTCTGAATGTTCACAGGGTCGATGCTGAAGAGAGGTTCCTTTCTGCGCTTGCCGGTGTTACTGAGCCTGAAAAAAAGAGAAAGATAATCGGCGAGCTCTTTATAAGAGTCTTTGAAGAGGAAGCCCGCAGACTCGGAGGGTCGGACTGGCTCCTCCAGGGAACTATATATCCTGACGTGGTCGAGAGCGGCCACGGCGGAGGAAATGTGATCAAGAGCCACCACAATGTCGGAGGTCTGCCTGATGATATGAAAATGCAGCTTCTGGAGCCTCTGAGGGATCTTTTTAAGGACGAAGTCAGAGAGGTAGGGAAAGTGCTCGGTATAGAGCCGCATTTTCTTGAAAGACATCCTTTTCCTGGTCCTGGCCTCGCAGTCAGATGCCTTGGTGAGCTGAAGAAGGAAAGACTTGATGTCCTCAGGGAAGCTGATGCTATTTTTATCGAAGAGATAAAAAAATTCGGTCTCTACAATGATATCTGGCAGGCATTCTGTGCGCTTCTGCCGATCAGGAGCGTAGGTGTCGTAGGAGATGTCAGGACATACGGAGAAACGGCCGTACTGAGGGCAGTCTCATCGCTTGATGCTATGACAGCTGAGTGGGTACATCTTCCATACGAACTTCTCGATACTGTAAGCAGAAGGATATGCAACGAAGTGCCCGCTATCAACAGAGTAGTACTTGATGTCACAAGCAAGCCGCCTGCAACGATAGAGTGGGAGTAGATATTATTTGGGGACTGTAAGATGGAAGTAAGGCTTGATACGGACAGAAGCAAAAGGAAAGGGTTTTCTGAGGTAATTTTCTGCGAGGGGAAGTCGGATAAGCAGCTTCTCAGAATTGCGGAAGAAATAAATGCTCAGAGGCTGGATACAGCCTTCAGCAGGATGGATGAAACTCAATTTGCTGCGGTATCATCTGTTATCAAAGAATTCAGATATGATCCTGTTTCGCGTGTAGGCAACACTCTTTTTGGAACTATAGATAAGAATTCCGCGGAGGTGGCGGTCGTTTCGGCGGGGAGCACAGATGTTCCTGCTGCGGAAGAGGCTGCGCAGATAATAGAGTTTTTCGGTTCAAAAGCCGAAAGGTTTTATGATGTTGGGGTAGCCGGGATACACCGTCTTTTTAACGTTTTGCCCGATATAAAAAAAGCGGATGTAGTTATTGTGGCGGCAGGTATGGACGGTGCACTGCCGAGCGTAGTCTCGGGGCTTGTATCCTCCCTTGTGATCGGACTTCCGACTTCTGTCGGTTATGGTATCGCTGAAAACGGAAAAACGGCATTGAGGTCTATGCTCTGTTCATGCAGTCCGGGGCTGGTTGTTGTCAATATTGACAATGGCGTAGGCGCGGCTCTTTCTGCGCTTGCCGCAGTGAAGCCAAAGCGTGCAGATTTCAGCAATGTCAATCTGCCGGACGAATGACAGTATAATTGCCCTTAGTCAGTAAATAGTCAGTATGAAAATAGTAATCTTGAACGGGCTGTATGTTGCCGCCTGTTTGCGGGATCGGGGGCATAAGCATTGCAGGATGAACGTTATCTTAAGATGTCCAATAAGATCAGGGAGAGCGTAATACCTTTTGCAGCGCTCCTTGTATTGTTTCTCTTTCTTTCCTGGCTTATAGTTTCACCGCTTGGCAGGCCGCTCCTGTGGTCTGTCGTCTTATCTTATTTTGCATATCCTATCTACAAATATCTTCACTCCAGTTTCTTTTCAGGCAGACTTACCAATATCGCCGCAGGAATAACCACACTTGCAATAATCGTATTTATGCTGATCCCGATGCTTTTCTTCGGACTCTTTCTGGTTAAGGAATTTTTGAGAGTATATGATGCCGTTATGCAGAGCGGAGTACTTACAGGCTCATATGCCGAGATACTTCAAAAGCTCCACGAAGTGCCGCTGCTCGGAAAACTCCTTTCTAAGCTTAACTTTGTAAGCGGATTCCCGATATTCGAGTCTATCATAGGAAGCAGCATAAACTGGCTCACAGGTATTGTCAGAGTTATTTCAAGGGAAATACTCGGCAATGCGTTTAAAATTTTTTATCTCCTTGCCGTGGTGACTGTTTCATCTTTCTTTATAGTAAGAGACGGACACCTTATACTTCAGTACGTTAAGGATATAATGCCTCTGACTGAGCCTGAAAGGGAAACCATAATAGAAAGATCGGCAAAGATGCTCAGGGCGGTTGTTTATGGCATAGTTGTAACAGCAGCCATACAGGGGACTCTCGGCGGACTGGGATGGTGGTTTGTGGGGCTGGGCCATCCGGTACTCTTCGGCTTTTTTATGTTCATAACAGGTATGATACCTTTTGTAGGTACTCCTGTAATATGGGTCCCAGGTGCTTTGAGCCTCTTTATAAACGGAGATTACAGCGGCGGACTTATGCTGCTTGGATGGGGCATAGGAGCCGTCAGCATGGTTGACAATTTTATCCGTCCGATTTTCATCTCCGGAGAGAGTAAAATACACATGCTTGTAATATTTGTAGGGATATTTGGAGGCCTTTTCAACTGGGGCTTCCTCGGCCTTTTTATAGGTCCCCTCATTCTTTCGCTAGGGATCTTCCTTCTTGATCTATATCGGGCTATTGTTTCAGAAAAATTCAAAGCAGACTGACAGGGTCGAATTTTTGGAGGTTATGCCATGATAAGGATAGTGGCTGTTTCCGGCAATAAAAACAGCGGCAAGACTATGCTTTGCAGAAAACTGCTCAGTGAGCTCAGCGCTTTGGATATTAGAGTAGGATATATAAAAAGGACTACTGATGAAGTCCTTTCTGAAAAGCATACGGATACCGGATCAGTTTCTGATATGGGGATAGGTGCCGTTCTGTGGGGTCCCGATGGTCTGAGGTATGAACTCCCGTCATCTGAAAGAACCACCCCTCAGTTTATTTCGTCAGCTTACTTTCCTGATTCGGAACTTATCATACATGAGGGGGGCAAAAACCTGGCGCTTCCGAAAATATGGGTCAGCTCAGAGGGTGAAGATACTCCCCAATATCCTGGTATATTCATGATATATGACCGCACCGGAAAAAACAAGGACAGCAGGCTTGTTTACTGCGGCGGAGAAGAGAGGGATATGGCTCTGCGTCTTGCATCTTTAGTGAGAGGAAAAGCTTACAGGAGTGCAAAAGTATATCTGGGCGATTCACCTTTGCCCATGAAGGACTTTATCGCAGATTTTATAAGAGGAAGCATTATGGGAATGCTGGCCTCTCTCAAAGGAGGAAAAAACCAGGATAAAGCCGTGAGGATTTATCTTGATGGAAACATGGACGGCAAAAAATAGCAGGGATGTTTACAGGTAAAAGAAGATTAGATAAAGAAATGAATTTATTAATATATACAGAAAAGACTAATTAAAGCATTTTAAAAGGTTGTAAGTTAAATTAAAAGTAGATATAATAATAAATTGGGTCAGCTGAAAAACTGATAAAACACAACCTTCAAGGGGGTCTCTTTTTCAATGGAAATTTTAGGCGTCATAGGAGGCATAGCTGTATTAGCACTTCTTTATGCAGGATATGCTTCGAGTAAGATCAATGCATTTAAAGTTGACAACGACAGGATCAATGAGCTTTCCGGCATTATTCAGAGCGGTGCCATGGCATTTCTCTATAGAGAATACAAAGCACTGGTTCCTTTCGTCATAATAGCTGCAGCACTTCTAGCCTGGAAAATAAGCATCCCCAGTGCAATATGCTTTATATCAGGTGCTCTTTGCAGCGCGCTTACTGGATACATTGGCATGAAAGTTGCAACAAAATCAAACGGCAAGACAGCCTTTGCCGCAATGAACGGCATGAACGGAGCCCTTACGATAGCATTTACAGGCGGAAGCGTCATGGGAATGGCAGTTGTAGGTGTAGGTCTCCTCGGGGTTGTTGCGATGTTTGTTCTCTTTGGTGACCCCAACATTATTACAGCCTTTGGCTTCGGAGCCAGCTCCATTGCTCTTTTTGCCAGGGTCGGAGGCGGAATCTATACAAAGGCAGCGGACGTAGGAGCTGACCTCGTAGGTAAGGTTGAAGCAGGCATTCCTGAAGATGATCCGCGCAATCCTGCAGTCATAGCAGACAATGTAGGCGACAACGTCGGTGATATCGCAGGAATGGGCGCAGACCTTTTTGAGTCTTATGTCAACTCTGTCATAGCGGCAATGGCGATCGGAGCTCTTTTTGCAGGTCTTGCAGGCGTCATGTATCCGCTTCTTCTTGCTGCTGTAGGAATAATAGCCTCCATACTCGGTACTTTCTTTGTGAAGGTCAGAGAGGGCGGAGATCCTGCAAAGGCCCTCCGTTATGGTCTTGGTTCTACAGGACTCTTCATGATTGCCGGTACATTCTTCCTTACCAGATGGGTCTTTGCAGGCGATCTTACTCTATTCTATGCAGTCGTATCGGGAGTTGTTTCCGGTATCCTTATCGGAGCAGCAACGGAATTTTATACATCAGGTGACTACGGCAGTGTAAAGGAAATAGCATCCGCCTCGGAGACTGGTGCTGCAACGAACATTCTGGCCGGTCTCGGGGTCGGCATGAAATCAACAGCGATCCCAGTTGTCCTTGTCTGTGTTGCTATTCTTGCAGGAGTAAAATTCGGAGGACTTTACGGGATAGCCTGTGCTGCAGTCGGAATGCTTGCTATAACGGGTATGGCCCTTTCAGTTGACGCCTATGGACCGATATCAGACAATGCGGGCGGTATTGCCGAAATGGCAGAACTTCCAGAAGAAGTCAGACAGATTACAGACAGGCTTGACGCGGTAGGAAACACAACGGCAGCTGTAGGAAAAGGCCTTGCTATCGGATCCGCAGCTCTTACTGCTCTCGCTCTTTTTGTGGCATACTCTCAGGCAACCAATCTGGCAGTGATCGAACTTAAGGACCCTAAAGTAATGGTAGGTCTTTTCATAGGAGGTCTTCTTCCCTTTGTCTTCAGCGCACTTTCCATTCAGGCAGTGAGCAGGGCTGCTGAAAAGATGATAGAAGAAGTCCGCAGGCAGTTCAAAGAAATTCCAGGTATAATGGAGGGAACCGGCCGTCCGGAATATGAGCGCTGTGTTGATATATCCACAGCGGCAGCCCTTCGTGAGATGATCCTTCCCGGTCTTATGGCTGTCCTCGCTCCGGTAATCGTCGGATTCGGACTTGGATCACAGGCGCTGGGAGGACTTCTTGGCGGATCGATTGTAACAGGTGTTATGATGGCTATCTTTATGTCCAATGCAGGCGGTGCGTGGGACAATGCTAAGAAATACATTGAGTCAGGATATCATGGCGGCAAGGGAACTGCGCCGCATGCAGCCGCTGTAGTTGGAGACACTGTGGGAGACCCATTCAAGGATACAGCAGGTCCTAGCCTGAATATCCTAATAAAGCTGATGTCGGTTGTTGCGACAGTTTTGGCTCCGCTGCTCATTTAATATATAAGACTTGAATCATACAGTCTGAACATGTGATAATTGTTTTGAGGGAGAGTGTTACTCTCCCTCTGGTTTTCTATATGCCGGAGGTGCGCCATGGCCAACGATGATGTCAGAGAAGTCAAATCCAGACTTGATATTGCCGAGGTTATCGGCGACTATGTGGTACTGCGAAAAAGTGGCCAGACTTACTGGGGCAGATGCCCTTTTCACAACGAAAAAACTCCCTCCTTCAGCGTTTCCCCGGAAAGACAGACATTCCACTGTTTTGGGTGCGGCAAAGGCGGGGATGTATATACATTTATAATGGAAATTGAAAACCTGGACTTCAGGGAAGCTTTGGAGAGGCTTGCAGAGAGAGCGGGCGTTAAGCTGCAGGGATATTCGGGAAACAGCAGAGAAAAAACTTTGCACAGGGGTAATATATTGAAATGTGCATTGGATTATTTTATAAAATCACTTCATGATCCATCTGGAGAAGCTGCACGTGCTTATCTTGCCAGGCGCAGTATAAAAATAGATGAAATGAGGCTGTTTGAACTGGGATGGGCTCCGCCTTCGTGGGATTCACTCTACAGGCACCTCAGCAGTATGGATTTTACTGAAGAACAGATAATCGAAGGCGGGCTTGCGGCACAAGGCACAAGGAACGCTTACGACAGATTCCGGGGGCGTGTGATGTTTCCTATATACAGCGCGACAGACAGGCTCATCGGATTCGGTGGACGGATACTTGATGGTGATGGGGCAAAATACCTTAACAGTCCTGAAAGTGCCCTTTTCAATAAACGCAATAACCTTTATCTGATGAATAAGGCAAAAATGCAGATAAGGGAAAAAGGACATGTGATCCTTGTAGAAGGCTATATGGACGCAATAAGATGCCATCTTGCAGGATATAAAAATACAGTTGCGTCACTTGGAACTTCACTTACAGAATCCCAGGCCCGTTTGATCAAAAGAATGACAGGTCTCTGCTATATCTGTTATGATTCAGACAGCGCAGGACAGGAAGCAGCGCTTAGAGGTATGTATACGCTGCAGAAACAAGGAGTTTCGGTTAAAATAGTGAGGCTTACGGGAGGCAAGGACCCTGACGAGGTGCTGCTCCAGGTCGATGGCCCGCAGGTTTTTGAATCAGCTGTAGCATCTGCGATGCCGCTTCCCGTTTATCATGCTATGCTCAGAAAGGCTGATATGGAGATGCCCGAAAAATCCCTTGCAGCAAGGAATGATTTGCTGGAAGGGCTGGCGTCTCTGTCGCCGTTTGACATAGCTCCTTACCTTTCAACAATATCACAGCAGATGGGGGTTTTTCGCCATGAGCTGGAGAGAGATATAAAAGCCAGGAGGGCGACTCAAAGTGATGCGGGATCGAAGCGAATACCGGAGGATGATTTTGCTGAGACGAGCGATCTCAACGGCAAAAACTCCTGTTTAGATCCTGATGATTTGGAATGCATGCTTTGCAGCATGCTTTGGGGAAGTGATGAACTGAGGTCTCAATTCTCTCCCGAATATGTGGTTCCTTTTATAAAAGATGAAACACTGCAAAACATGATTTCTGCTCTTTTGTCAGGAGAGACCCCGCTCCAGCTTGAGGAAAGATGGAGACAGCTTGGGGACAGAAGATCATTTGAATTGATTGCCAGAGGCAATGGAATAATTGTGAGAGACGGGATCGATACTGACAAAGCGGAAAGTATTGCTGAAACTATCAGAAGAAGGTGCATTGAGCAAAGAGCCGATACTCTTAAAATGAAACACAAAAAAGGAACTGCCACGGAAACTGAAGCCCAGGAGTATTCAATACTGATGGGAATTCTAAAAGGAGGGAAATCGGGGCATGAAAAAGACAAAATCAACTAAGAAAAATAATGCTGCCGTATCAGCAGCGTCGGATAACGCGCCGAAACTCATCGAAGAAAACATAGAGGATATAACTGAAGATATCTCACCTGAACTCAACGATCTTTCTGGTCCGCAGAAGGAAGATATATCTGATCCTGCAGCTATGGATGATGAATTGCTTGAAACTCCTGACAGCTCTGATCTCGATGAGGATCTTAAGGTGATCTGTGAGGAAGAGGAGGACGGCATTTCTGAGGTAGATGCTGTAAAGGGAGAAGGCACCGAAGAGGGTGATACTGCTGATTACACTGCATACATCGATAATGTCAGGGATCTCCTCCATGAAGGCAGAGAAAAGGGGTTTGTAACCTACGAGGATATAGAAAAGCACATGCCCAAGGATTTCCTGACAGCTGATATCCTTGACAGTCTTTATATGAACCTTATGGAACTTGGTGTAGACGTTGTTGATGAACCGAAGATAAAGGTTGATCCGTCCGAAGGGGAACATATCCTTCCCACTAATGCCAACAACGAAGAAATGGGTGATCTTGAGGATCTGCCGCTGTCTGATCCTGTCCGTATGTATTTGAGGGAGATAGGCAAAATACCGCTCCTGACGTCAGAGGATGAGGTTGAACTTGCAAAGGGAGTAGAGGCGGGATACATGACCTCGAAGGATAAGCTTGTTGAGGCAAACCTTAGGCTTGTTGTCAGCATAGCAAAGAAATACATAGGCAGGGGGATGCTTTTCCTTGACCTGATCCAGGAGGGTAATCTCGGACTTATCCGTGCCGTAGAGAAGTTTGATTATCGTAAAGGGTACAAGTTCAGCACATATGCAACATGGTGGATAAGACAGGCTATAACGAGAGCTATAGCGGACCAGGCCAGAACGATAAGGATACCTGTCCACATGGTCGAGACGATCAATAAACTTATCAGAGTCTCAAGACAGCTGGTCCAGAGGCTGGGGAGAGAACCTGCTGCCGAGGAAATAGCAGCAGAAATGGAGATAGCCTCCGACCGTGTGGAGGAGATACAGAGGATAGCACAGGAGCCTGTATCACTGGAAACTCCTATTGGGGAAGAAGAAGACAGCCAGCTGGGAGATTTTCTTGAAGACAAGGACCTGCCAAGCCCTGAGGAAGCAGCTGCAAGCCAGATACTGCGGGAGCAGCTCGATGAAATGCTTGATGACCTTACAGATCGCGAACGTGAGGTGCTGAGACTGAGGTTTGGTCTGGAAGATGGACACGCAAACACGCTGGAAGAAGTCGGAAGACGTTTTGGCGTTACAAGGGAAAGGATACGCCAGATAGAAGCTAAAGCTCTGAGAAAACTTCGCCATCCAAGCAGAAGCAAGAAATTAAAGGATTTTCTGGAATAAGGAATAAACTTGTGACAGAGCGCTGCACTCTGTTATTTAATAAAAATGATGGTGTAACTTTATATATTGTCGATTATTTTAGTGCATAGCATTATAAATAAAGAAATATTGCTGGATATGATGCAATGATAAAAGTTTGATAATTATTGCACGAGCGGTCGATATGAATTATACTTTCTCTGGTATTGCTGGGGTGGTGATCATCTTTTGAGAATGGATAAATATCTTAAGCTTTCAAGGCTGATCAAACGCAGGACGCTAGCACAGGAT
>JAQVPO010000176.1 GCA_028702015.1 Synergistaceae bacterium
TTGAAACATCTGGGTCGGTAACCGGCATCCCCATTATCCCTGTTACAAATCCCATATCGGTTCCATGTCCGTCATGTGATTCAGCCAGGGAACCATTTATATCAAAATCCACGACTGCATTCTTCACACGGTTATCGAGAGACTGTCTTACTATGCCGGCGATCCTTGATGCACCTGCAACATGGGAACTTGAGGGTCCTCTCATGACAGGCCCTATTACATCATTAAAAATACTTGACGGCAGTTTCTTCATCATAACCTCTCCTTTTACCAGCTGATAAATCCATTTTTAAGCTTATCATCTTCTTCAGCAATAAGATGGTTAAACCCTGTGATATGAACGTCTGAGCACGAAATAACCGGGATAACGGCAGGCATTCCGCCCAAATCGATCTGCCTTTCCCCGACCGCAGAGAATACTCCTCCATAAATACTTTTTTGGTAATACGTTTCCCCAAGAGCGATCTTGCCTCTGAAATACCGCTGAACAAGCCGGGTCGACGTGCCTGTCCCGCAGGGAGATATATCTGCCTGGGCATCTCCAAAAATACACTGGCAGAGATATTCTCCTTTTTCATCAGGCTTATTATTTACAAAGAGTAATTGATCCATATAATTTATTGACTTATTGACAGGATGTTCTACTTTGATGGCATCATTAGCAGAAGCAAGTATTATTTTGCTCAGCTTGCGCAGTTCATCCATTTTATCCCTGGAAATATTCATATTTATACTATCAATGTCTACTATCGTAAAGAAATTTCCTCCAAACCCCACATCAACACAAATATTTCCGATCCCGGGAACGTTTATCTCCAGATCTTTACGATACAAGAAACCAGGGACGTTTTCAAACGAAATGCGCTGAACATCCCCGTTTTTTATTTCAACAAACACCGTAACTAAACCGCTTGGCGTTTCAAGCCTGATTATTGTTTCAGGTTCGGTACGCCGGACCATGCCTGTCTCGACAAGGGCTTTAGCTACGGAAAACGTACCGGCTCCGCACATCGGCTGATATGTCAGCGCATCAATATAAAAAAGACCGTAGTCGGCATCAGGGGAACATGGTTCTGTCAGCACAGCTCCGACTAGGGAAAGGAAGCCTCTCGGCTGCTGCATCAGGAATGTCCTTATCCAGTCATAATTATTTTTCATATATTCCATTTTCTCTCCGACAGAAGCTCCTCTCAGAGGAGGGATCCCAGCGGTTACAACTCTTATCGGAGTTCCTGTGGTGTGAGCATCTACAGTAAATATTGACTGTGTATTCCGCATTTATATATCCCCTTCATCATTCATGGCCGATCTGTATCAAATCAACTTTCCTATACCTGCAGCAACCGCTTTTTTATAAACATTGAAAGCAATAACGATATCCAGTGTTGCAAAACCAACCGTTTTCATAAGCGTTACCTGTTCATTATCGGTACGGCCAGTGACCCTTCCCAGGATCAGGTCACCAAGTTCGCCGTCTATCGATTCTTTCTGGAATTTACCCTCTGACATAGGTATCAGGAATTCGCCTGCCTCAGACATTATGGCTTCTGTGTTATCTATAAAGATTTTATCTGCATGCGTAACGGTGTATTCATCAAGCTCGCGTTTGTGGGGCATAAAGACTCCGACAGCATTAATATGAGAACCTTTTTTTATTCTTTTACCGTCAAAGACCGGTTCTGCGCTCGTTGTAACGGTAGTAATCACATCCGCCTCATCGATCGCGGCGTCGGAAGAATCTGCCGCTATCAGTTTTGCATTGAACTTATCCGCAAGCTCTGCAGCCCTCTCTATAAAGGACTTGATCCTTTCATGGCTTGAATCATAAACCCGGACCTCTGATATTTTCCTTACGGTCAGCAGCGCTTCAAGCTGGGACATGGCCTGTCCTCCGGTACCGAATAGCGCAGCTGTTTCAGCCTTTTTATTGGCAAGAAGCTTTGTAGCAAGCCCGGACACAGCACCTGTACGCATCCGTGTGAGTTCAGTGCCGTCAAGCATAGCATTTACCGCTCCGGTCTCCGGATCTGACAGAAAAGTGGTTGCCATCACAGCCGGCAGCCCTTTAGCGGCATTTTCAGGATAAGTAGAGACTATTTTTATTCCGGCGACAGGAAAATCTTTTATCAGGGCCGGCATATAAGAGGTTATCCCGTTTTTCTTTACATCAAAGTTTATACGTACCGGAACTTCCGCTCTGCTGCTGCTTTGGATAACAAACGCCTCTTCATTTGAATTTATCGCATCTTCCATCGTGAAGATTTTTCTTATCTCTTCCGCGTTTATCACTAACATATTAGAACACCTCTTATCCTGAAATATTATTAAACAAAAAAACTCCTTCTCCTGATATTTAAAACAGGTTGGGGAGTTTTAAATGAACATCTGCTGTTCGTATTTTTATTAAATAACACCTATGGGTCTCTTATCGTGTCAGATTTACCAGAACAAGAGAAACCCAGGGAACGTAAGTCACCAGCATCAGCACAAAAATCATTGTTCCCAGAAAGGGGAGAGCCGACTTTGAGACTTTTTCAAACGGCGCTTTGGATATGTTTGTCGCAGAGAACAGACAGACACCTACAGGAGGCGTTGCAAGTCCTATCGTAAGGTTTATGCAGACTATCATTCCGGCAACGATAGGGTCTATTCCCATCTTTGCAAGTGCAGGAGCCAGAATAGGTCCCACAAGCATAATAGCCGGTGCACTGTCCATGAACATTCCTACGACAAGCAATGCCATATTTATCATGAGCAGCTTGATCCAAAGCGAAATATCCATGGCGATAAGCGCTTCAGTCAGCCTCAACGCAACCCTTTCATTTGTAAGCACCCAGCCAAAGGCATAGCAGGTTCCAACCAGGAGCATGACAGAACCGCTGTCTATGGCACTTTCAAGGAGTATCTTCGGCAGCTGCTTCCAGGAAATAGTCTTATATATGAACATGGAAAGAATAAACGCATATAGAGCTGCCATTGCTGCAGCCTCAGTAGGTGTGAAAATGCCTGAAGTAATGCCTCCCAGAATAAAGACAGGGAGTATGAGGCAAAGCGCCGATTCTTTTATCGCTAAAAACCGTTCCTTCCACGTCGCCCTCTGCAGACGCGGATAATTATCCCGTTTTGCGTATACATAAACGACCGACATCAATGCAAAAGCCATAATTATCCCCGGGAAAATCCCTGCTATAAAAAGATCTCCGATAGGTACACGGCTTACTGCACCATAAAGCACGAAAGCAAGGCTCGGAGGGATTACGGGCGCCATGGTTGATGCAACTGCTGTCAGTCCTGCACTGAAATCGGCCGGATAGCCTTCCTTTTTAAGCGAAGGTATCATTACAGAGCCGACAGCTGAGGTTGCCGCAACTGCTGAGCCGGATACTGCGCCAAAAAAAGCACAGACCATTACATCGACCATTGCCAGCCCGCCCCTGATATGACCTACAAAAGTCTGTGCAAGCCTGATCAGTCTTTCTGTAATACCGCCGTTGTTCATAAGGTGCCCGGCGAGCACAAAAAACGGAAGGCACATCATAATGAATGAATCCATTCCGCGAACGACCCTGGAGGGAACCAGAAGCCATGATACATCTCCTCCCATAGCCAGAATATAGGCTATCGTAGCGAGTATCAAAACAAACGATATCGGAACGCCCAGAAACAGCAGAGGGAAAAATGTAACAAAAAGTATCCAACTCATTTAAGCAGCCCTCCTAAAAAAATCGCGGACAGAATTTTCTTTGAATTTACCGTG
>JAQVPO010000177.1 GCA_028702015.1 Synergistaceae bacterium
TTCCTATTCTCTCTGTCAATGACATGAAATCTTTCCTGGGAGTGGATAGCTATTTTTTCAGGGCTCTGTCCATCAGGCCTGAGGTATGCATTGGTAAGGGATATAGTCCTTGCATAACCTCTTTTAGTGCTCATTGTGCCCAGCCCGAAGACTATCCTTAGAACGCCGTCTTTCTGTCTGACTCTTTTGTTCCATCGTCGGAAATTCTGTGAATATCCGACTCCGGCAATTGTTGGATAATAGTATCGGCCATGCCATCTTCCTGACATTCTGATGACGATTATCCCCATATCGTCATCGCCGAGACAGTGTTTTTTTCTATAGCTCATAGCTTCAGGGAAATATATCCTTGCGTATATTTTTCTTATCTCACGTTCAACAACACTCACCCTCTCTTCTATCGAAGGTGAATCGTTGCTCATAAATGTGGTCAGGTACTTTCCGGCAAACGAATGTTTCGCAGAATCTTCCAATCGGCTGCTGCTTCTTATTACGACAGGATCCTTCATTTCTGACAGGAATTTCCTCACTGCTTCGGCAACTATCTTTGGCAGCGGGGTCTTCAGAAAAACCTCTTCCAGCCTCTCCGGGTCATTCTGGGATATAAGCACATCCAGAGAAGGCACTGATTCGAGGAACTGATGAAAGATATCTATCCCAAAGTATATCGACTCAGGGACTTTGCTGTTGCATAGCTGCGGGTCACCTGAATCACGAAGTTTTCTCAGCGCAAAAAGAAGTGATCTGCCTTTTCCGCCAATAGTCCCCTTGCCGAATATCATTGGTGCAAATTCCGGATCATCGTGCGGATCCCACTCAAAATATTCTTTCATGGTCCTTTCCAGATCTGTCACTTGCCCCCCACCTCCGTGTCGCTTTTATCGATCACAATTCCAACTTCGCTGTCACCATCAAGCAGCACATCAAATATCCCGTGGTAGTGTCTCACCGCAGGATGATGGGCTGATGCCCAATCTCTGCTGTCAAACCACTCCTTATTGTAGATATTTCCTTTTTCTCCATCAAATACCGGAAGATAAAGGATGTTGTCTCCATCAAGGTCAAGAAAAAAATGCGTACCGTATGAAAGTTCCGGGGCCAGGCCTTTGCTGGGGATGCCAAGTTCTACAAGACACCCTGAATTTGAAAGTTCATTATACTGTACAGGGACTCCGAGAAGAGGATTAGAGCTTCCCCAGCGTCCCGGACCTACCAGAAGGTACCTCTCTCCGTCCAGCTTTTCGTTTATATCTCCTATCGCTCTTGCCACATCATAAAAATCCGGTTTTTTTCCATATAATTCAGGATCCACATAGACTATATGCCTGATATTTTCCAGCCTGCCATTAGCCACCATGCGATTCCCCTTAAGAATTATTTTCTCAGGGGCTACTTCAGGTATCTCGACTTTTCCTCTGTCATCATAGACCGACAGAGGTCTGAGCTGAACAAGTGTAAACTCATCTTCTGCGCTTTCATACGTGAATTCCATATCTGACGGCAGCTGCAGTTCCTTTTCAAAAAGAGAAAGCAGCTTCTTTATCCTTTCAAAGAGCTGCGGACATTTACGGGGAAGTTCCGCAAAAGTAAAAACAGCTCTTGGTGCCACCATATCATTCGTATCAGAAAGAAGCCAGTGGAACATATTGTCATCGAACCACTGCAGGTATGACTGTGCCATTTTGTGTTTTTTTGAAATCATCTTGATGTTATTTGCAGCATAAGCTGTCATAAAGGCATTATGCTCAATATCCACATAATCAAACTGTTCCTGAGAGTGTGATACTATTTCTGACGGTCTGTTGCCTTCAGGTCTTAAATTAGGATTTGTAAGATAGAAAGTGCGCGCAAAGCTTCTGTCAACTGTCCTCGTTCCAAGCCCGAAACAGATCCTTGCAACTCCATCCTCTTTTTTTACTCTCGGGGAAGGGCGCCTGAAAACCTGTGAAAAAGCTGCTCCAGCAAGCTCAGGATAGTATTTATTATCTCTCATCCTGCCGACGATTGGCTGAATAAGGACTCCCATACGCTCTCCGCCCCAAAGTATGTTGTGTTTCCTCTTGTATTCTCTTGCAGCAGGGTTATATGTTGAAGCATATACCTCTT
Organism: Synergistaceae bacterium; assembly: GCA_028702015.1. GTDB lineage: Bacteria > Synergistota > Synergistia > Synergistales > Synergistaceae > Caenicola. The sequence goes on from JAQVPO010000177.1 coordinate 2,107, forward strand.
TGATTGCAGCTTCCAGTCCATTTCTCCTCGACTCCCTGTCACCGCTGTTGGGAACAAATTTCGTGGCGTATTTGCCTGCGAAAGAAAGGTTAACGTCATCTTCAAGTATTGACGAAGAACGGACAGACATAGGTGTATCAATTATATCAAGTATACGATCCAGATCTTTGTCAATACTCGGAGGAAGCAATGCCTCCTGGCAAATTCTGTGAAGCTCCGGAGCATCGCTGTGTTCGCGAAGATCCAGCAGTCTGTCCCACAGTCCGTTCTGCTCCATAAATTCCTCAAAAACAGAGGTAGTAATAACAAAAGTACATCTGGGCAGAAAAACTTCATCAAGCATCCCGTTTTCCTTCAGCACCTCATAAGCAAAGCTCAGGCCTTTTGCCTTACCTCCGACCTTTCCGCTGCCTATCAGCCATCCTCTTTCCCTATAATAAGGCTCCGGGTCAAAACTCTTATAATATTCTCCATATTCCATCCTTCCACCCCCGTCAAACAGCTTAAAAGAAACTTTTTTAAATAAAAATTTTGCAATGGTTATCTGTCTCCATTAAGATGATATACTGTTAAAGCTTCTTTTACAAGAATTATTAGCAGGAGGAATACAATGAAACAGCTAATGAGAAGGGATACATGGTCATGCGCGGTGTTTGCATTATTTGCTATGGACAGGTTCTCAAAAATATTCGCAGGCACAAGCAGCGTTTTAACTCTTGGTCCGCTATCTTACTCTCCTATACAAACTGCCACAATACTGATAAACGAATCGGTACGAAGCAGGGCTTTTATACTGATACCTCCGATGATACTGATTTTCTGGATTTTTTATAAATGCGGCGGGATGAAACCCAAAGTATGGACTATGCTCCTGTTCTCCGGAATGATGGCTCTGGCTTATGATTTATTATTGAAACAGGGCTTCCAGTATTGTTTCTATTTAACGACTGAAAGCGGAGTAACAATATTAAGCCTGGCGACCTTATACCTGCTTCTGGGGGCAATTGCAGGAATATTTGATATGGCATCTGAAGCTGTCAGAAGTTAAGATTAGCGGCGATATAAAAGAGAACGGAGCAGCTTTTGTGGTAAACTCACGCAGCGAGACCACAAAAGCTGCGGAGTGGAGTGTGGCTTGGTAATCTGCTGCAAAAAATGGTTATATTTTTTACTCTGGTATGTACGGCATGAAGGCTCTGATCAAGAAAACACATAATAATGACAACCCTAATATTGAGAAAGAATTTACTCTCCATTTTTTATTTATTTTATCCAATAAAAATGTACGAATATATAAAAGCACCAGCGAAACCAAAAGAACTATTGGCACTTCCACAATGTGGCTAAGGCTTTGATGACCATAGCCTGTTGATGTGATTGCGACCCAAAGGGCAATTATTAATACAGGTGATGCTATATCACTCCAATATAAAGCTTTTTTGCGATTTAATCGAAAAAAAGCAATAGCGCCAATAACACCATAAACAAATAAGCACATGATAAACAATGCAATCATCTCTACCCACCCTTTGCCTAAGAGTTTTGCGTTCTGAGGTACTCCTACTCACGGGACCACTGGGCGGCGAAAATAAGGGGATCGGTCCCGGTGGTTTGTTGCCCCTTTCAAGAGTCAAGCGTTATCGTCTTGCA
>JAQVPO010000178.1:0-2294 GCA_028702015.1 Synergistaceae bacterium
CCCACCTGAAAGCTTCTTCTCCATGACACCATATCTTGCGCCAGTTGAGCGCCGACGTCAGTCTTTCCCTCAGAAGTCCCATCTGGTCTGGTTCTTTCGCGCCGTAGGTCAGCACCCGTATAGAAAGAGCACTTTCGCTCCAAATACCCCATCCTTTGATAGAACCAGTCCTGTCTGTAAAAGCAATCAAATCTCCCTGGACACATTGCGGAATGTGTCTGAGGTTTCCTCTGAATATCCACGGGTGCATTGCCCTGGCCCTCTCAAGGCCAGATTCATCAAGGACAGCTCTTCTTGCAAGTCTCTTTTCCGAAGGCACTAATTTTTACTCCTCTCTACACTGGCGAAAGCATCATGATTATGTATACTCTCGTGGCTTGTCACGGAAACACTGTACCATGTGATCCTGTGATCTTTTTCCATCGCTATTGCAACCTCACGTACAAAATCCTCCACAAAGCGCGGATTGTCATACGCTTTTTCTGTAACAGCCTTCTCGTCTTCACGTTTAAGTATGCTGTATACAGGTGCCGATGCACAGGAATCAACCATATCAGCAAGTTCTTCGATCCACATAAAGGACCTCATCCTTACAGAAATCTTTGCATGAGCCCTTTGATTGTGTGCTCCTCTCTCCGATATCTCTTTTGAACAGGGACACAGTGTCTGGATAGGAGCTGTAAGTTCATTTATCAGATCAAATTTGCTCCCTTTTAGTTCAGCCAGAAACCGGACATCATACCTCATCCGTCCAAGCGCCCCGCTGACGGGAGCTTTTTTTGTAATAAAATAGGGAAATTCAAAATCGGCATGGGCTTCATCAGCATCAAGCCTCTTCTGAAGCATTCTAAGAAGATTCTCCATATTGTGGAATGTGACCTGATTTTCCTGTTCTCCAAGAACTTCAATAAACCGGCTCATATGAGTCCCCCTGTAATCACGGGGCAGGAATACAGAAAGGCTTACATTTGCAACAGTATCCTGAGTACCGTTTGAACGGTCAAGTACCTGTATCGGCCAAGACAGACTGCTTATCCCAACTTTATCTATCGCAATATTCCTTTTGTCCTGTTCACTCTGGACATCACGCATTTCTAGATGTCCTCCCTGCGGCAGATCACTGAAGATCTGTCGGTTTCCCATACCTTGACCTCATACAGATCACAGTTTTCGCGTTTTAACGGTTTATCCAGCGTTTTAAATACCCACCGGCTTATATATTCTGCTGTTGGCTGAGGCAGGATGTCATTTATATATGAATGGTCAAGTTTTGATAAAACAAGCTCATTTACAATTTTTTTCAGTTCGACAAAATCAAATATCATGCCTTCTTCGTCGGGCTCTCCTTTAAGTGTGACCGCGAGCCTGTAAGTATGCCCATGAAGTTTCTCACATTTTCCATGATAGTTTATAAGATTATGGGCTGCATCAAATTTAAATTCCCTGCAAAGAAACATCAAAATACACCTCACCAATCATCTGAAACCTTCTGATAGATTGTACCACTGCTTCAATAGATGATATACTCTACCAAATAAAAGGGGGGCATTCAAGTGAAATTGACAGGTATTTTTGCACCCGTCCCGACACCATTTAAATCGGACGGTTCTCTTGACACAGAATCATGGAGGATCAACCTAAATATATGGAAAGAATCAGCTTTGGACGGGATCGTAATATGCGGATCAAACGGTGAAATGCCCTTTGTAACACTTCAAGAACGTGTTATTTTAACTGAAATAGCTGCAGAAGAAGCCAGCAGCAAACTTAAGCTGATGGTTGGAGCACACTTCCCCTCTACACAGGAGACCATCCGCTGCGCCAAAGCTCTTGCGTCTGCCGGAGCAGAATCACTTCTTCTCTTGCCGCCGCACTACTTTAAAGGAAATCAGAACGCGATACTGACATATTTTACAGAGGTCGCTGACAGCTCACCTGCCCCGATATTCCTGTATAACATGCCTGCGAATACAGGCGTGGACATCGAAACAGAAACTATAATATCAGCTTCACGGCACCCCAATATCCAAGGTATAAAGGACACTTCGGGCAATATGACCAAGCTCGGGTATCTTACTGCTGCCGTGCCTGAAGATTTTGCTGTTTTTGGAGGAACAGGCAACTGGTTCCTTGCAGCACTTGCGATGGGGGCATGCGGCGGCACAATGGCGGCATCGATACTATATCCTAACACCTGTCAAAAAATCTATACCCTGTTCAACGAAAATAACGTTAAGCATGCAATGGAACTTCAATCAAAACTGCTTCCAGTAAGCGATGCTATCACACGCAGG
>JAQVPO010000178.1:2304-3744 GCA_028702015.1 Synergistaceae bacterium
GGGTCCCAGGTCTTAAGGCTGCGCTTGACAGCAAAGGAATAAAAGGAGGCCCCTGCAGGCCGCCGCTGCTTCCTGTATCTGAAGAAACTAAAAATGAAATCATGATGATATTGGATAATTCAGGTCTTGATAAATACGAGACATGGAGAGGATAGATAAAAAGTGGAGCATTGCTTGGTAACCGGCGGTGCAGGATATGTCGGAAGCCGCTGCTGTAAAGAACTAGCGAAAAACGGCTTTATTCCGGTAACTGTTGATAATCTGTCAAGGGGGCACAAAGAGCTTGTCAAATGGGGACCTTTTTTTGAGTGCGATGTCCTTGATGAAATCTCCCTTACGCTTATTATTGCTAAATACTCCCCCGTCGCAGTATTTCATTTTGCAGGGCTAACTTATGTGGGAGAGTCTCTAAAAGATCCAGAGGCATATTACAGAAACAATACAGCAGGCACTATTTCACTGTTAAAGTGCATGAAAAAAAGCGGATGTTCAAAAATTGTTTTTTCCAGCACTGCAGCAACATATGGAAATCCTCAATACACCCCAATAGATGAGACCCACTGTCAAAAACCAATAAATCCATATGGGAAAAGCAAGCTGTTTATTGAAGAAATTTTGAAAGATTTTGACGCAGCCTATGGCATTAAATACGCATCACTAAGATATTTTAATGCCTGTGGTGCCGATGAAGAGGGCGAGACGGGAGAGCTTCACGATCCAGAAACACATCTTATCCCGTTGGCTATTCAAGTTGCCATAGGGAAAAAAGACAACATTAAAATTTTTGGGAATGATTATGATACTCCTGACGGGACAGCGCTCAGAGACTACATTCATATATCCGACCTTGCAAATGCGCATGTTAAAGCACTTAAGCTCCTTATGGAAGGATCTGAGAGTATATACGCAAACCTAGGCACAGGAAAAGCCCTTTCTGTTATGGAGATCATCAAATCTGTAGAAAAAATTTCGGGACAGAAGATTGAAATAGTTGTTGCCCCAAGAAGAGATGGCGACCCGCAAATTCTCATTGCAGATCCATCGAGGGCCCAATCGATCTTGGACTGGAAATGCAATTATTCATCAATAGACAATATAATCAAAACTGCATTGGAATGGCATAAAAATCATCCATAAAAACTGCTTTCAAATAAAACCAATATTGAAAGGGGCCTGAAAAATGTATACTAAAAAAATATTGACGCTGCTTATGGGAAGTCCGCGGATTGGCGGCAACACAGAAAAATTAGCTGATGCGCTGGCAGAAGGAGCATCTGAAAAAGGCTACGAAATCAAGAAAGTACATCTGGCAACTTTGACTCTCAAGGGATGTCTGGACTGCAGAAAATGCTGGAGCACCGGCAAGCCCTGCATACAAAACGATGACATGGATCAGGTATATCCTGACATAGAGGCTGCATCAGTTATCGTTTTTGTTTC
>JAQVPO010000179.1 GCA_028702015.1 Synergistaceae bacterium
AACTGTATGATTTCTTCGTTGAAAGAATGCTTGAACATCAGCGAACAGGAGAGGTATACAAAGCCAGGGTGGACAGTGTCCTGCCTGGCATGCATTCCGCATTTTTAAATCTCGGAGACGGGAGGAACGGTTTCCTCTATCTTGATGATGTGCACGGAACAGAAGTGAAATCAGGAATTGAGATGCTGGTCCAGGTAGTGAAGAATGCAAGAAAGGGCAAGGACGCGCGTGTCTCTCCAAGGATATCTCTGGCAGGGAGGTACATGGTACTTATTCCGGATGGACATGAGACAGGGGTCTCCAAAAGGATCGAGGACAATGACGAAAGAAATCGCCTGAGATTGATATCGAAGGAAATACGCCCTGAGGGGTTCGGAATAATAATCAGGACAGTGGCAGAGGGATGTGACAAAGAAAGCCTTGAAAACGACGTGCAGGATCTTCTCGCGCAGTGGGAGACCATCAAACGCAATGCGGAACATAACGGTGCGCCCTGTCTGATACATAGGGATCTTGGCCTGCTTGAACGAGTCCTGAGAGATGATCTTACGGAGGACATAGACGAAATAGTTGTAGACACTGAAGAGGACAGAGATAATATTCAGTTATTTGCCGACAGGTTCTTCCCTGGCAAAAATATTGAAATCAACTTCTACAAAGGCAAGACGCCGATATTTGACGTATACAATATCGAAAACCAGCTGCTGGAGCTTCAGGACAGAAAAGTATGGCTTTCTTCGGGAGCCTATCTTGTTATTGACCAGACAGAGGCCCTTACGGTCATTGACGTCAATACAGGAAAGTTTGTCGGTTCAAAAAATCTCAACGATACAATCTTCAAGACGAATATGGAAGCAGCATCTGAGATAGCCAGACAGCTCAGGCTTCGGGCCATAGGCGGGATAATTGTCGTAGATTTTATAGACATGGATACAGAAGAGGCTAACCATGACTTGGTTCATGAACTGCAGGAACTTTTCAAGAATGACAGGTGCAAAGCAAGGGTCTATGGTGTTACCGGTCTGGGACTGGTAGAGATAACGAGAAAAAGGGCCAGGACAGATATAAGAGCTGCTCTGAGCCACGGATGTCCCTTCTGCGGGGGGCTGGGCTGGGTGACTCGAGAAGAAAGCATTGCAATGCAGATAAAAAGATTTATAAGGAAGATCACGATGTCTTCAAGGTCAGAGGCTCTCCTTGTCGAGGCTTATTCATCCATAGCTCAGTATATAGCCGATACTTTCCTTGCATCGTGGGAAGAGGAGTTTGATAAAAAAATATTCATAAGGGGATGCCCTGAGTTTTCATGGGGCAAATTCAGGCTTGATGCACAGGGCAGCCTGATCCAGATAGAACACAGGATAAACACTCTTCAAAAAAGAGAGGGCTGGGCAATTGTACATAAGTCGTCTTCAGCTTAAGGGGTTTAAAAGTTTCGGAGGATCCCACGATTTAATACTTTCATCGGGGTTTACTGCAATAGTTGGGCCAAACGGAAGCGGAAAGAGCAACATACTTGATGCGCTGAGGTGGTCGCTGGGTGACAGCCATGCAGGGAGACTTCGTATATCCAGACAGAGCGATCTTCTTTTCCAGGGGTCGGTTAGTCTTCCTGCAGCAAAAGAAGCAGAAGTTCTCCTGCAGCTCAGGGAAGATTCAAGGGCCTGCTCAGTAAAACGAAGAGTTGTTGCTCCTGACGGCAACACCTTCCTTTTTGTTGACAACGCGAGGAAAACACTGACTGAGCTGGACGTAACGAAAAGAGACTGGAAGCTCGAAGGAGACAGGTTCGCTTTTATTGGTCAGGGGGAAGTTGCTGAGGTCATTCAGCAGAGGCCTCTGGCGAGAAGGATGCGGCTTGAATCCTTATTTGGGATAGACATGTACAGAAAGAGACGCATGGATGCATCAGACAGACTGGTTACAGTAAAAGAAGAATACGAACAGCTAAGGAACGTTATGGCTGAGCTTCAGGCACGACGTGAAGAAATTGCCCCGGAAGTCAAAAGAGCATCAGAGCTAAGAGAGATCCTCGATAAAATTGAAGACGAGAGAAAACTTTTATATTGGCTCAGAAGGCACAGGTCTGATCTTCTGATCGCGGAGATCGATGAAAGCCTCTCTGAAGTCAGGAAAGAACAGTCTTTGGTATTAGGCTGGGCTGCGCTGTGGAAAAAAGTACTGGAACAGCTTGAAAAGGATCTAGTCCTGCTTTCCAGAGAAAAACAGCAGCAAACATGGGAACTGGAGCAAAGCAAAAAAAACTTTGACGGGCTTATCAAATCAGGGTACGCCTCGGCATCAAACCTTAAAGCATCAAAGGAAAGATTTGAACAGGCAGCTGAGGAACGTGAAAAAGCCCGAACTCACATGAATGCCCTTATAGAAGAGCAGAAAAACACCCAGGAAGAAAATAAAAAAGCAAGGGAAGAGCTCGAATCCGGGCAAAAGGTACTTGAAAAAGTAGAAAAAAAATGGCAGGAATATAACCTTCGCCTCAAAGAGGAGAAAGAACAGAGGGAAGCATGGAACAATGAAAAGGGACGGCTTGAAGTTGAGCTGCAGCAGATAAAAGCAAAACTTTCCTTTCTAGGCAAAGATCTGCTTGAAATAAGGAATAAAAAGGAAGTCGCATCTGATCCGGGCAAGGATATTGATGCAGAAATAAAAAAACTGGAAAAAGAGCGAGATAAGCTGTTAAAGGAACAGGATGAAATCGTTTCACTGCATGGAGATCTCTACGCCAAAGTCCAGACTCTCGCAGCCGAGCTTCAGCGAGCCAGGAGGGAAGCCTCAAATGCCAGATCAAAGCTCAACGAGGTCACAGAGGCTATGCAGGCGGATCTCTATCCCCGCCCTGTCCAGTACCTTCTTTCAGCGGCCAGACTGAACAGACTTGACGCCTCTCCCCATGCTGTAGTTGACGTCTTCACATGTGATCCAAAGTACTCGACTGCATTGGAGGCCTATCTTGGCGGACGGCAGTTTCAGCTTCTTGTCGAAGATCTTGAGGAGGCAGGCCGCTGTATAGATAAGCTGAAGGCAAACGCGATAGGGAGAGCAACATTTCTTCCTCTTGAAAGATGCCGCCCCAGGTACCCGGATAAGCAGTTCAGGCTGCCCAAAGACGGCATCAGGGGATGGGCAATGGATCTTATAAAAACAGATGGACACTGGCTTCCGGCAATACAGCAGATAATGGGTGACCTTCTCATTGTTGAATCGTATGCAGTCGGACAGGATCTGGTAAGGTCGGGTTTTAAAGGGCCAGTAGCTACAATTGAAGGCGACGTCTTTCAGCCAGGAGGAACAGTCTCAGGCGGAAGGTCACAGAAATCGGGCAAGACTATAGAGATGAAAGCCCAGATATCGAAACTTGAGCAGGATGCCGTAAGTTTCACATCAGCTGCGGAACAGCTGGCGAAAAAATTCAAGGAGACTGAGGCACAGGAGCTCAGGGTCTCTGAAGAAAAAGAGGACTACACCCGGCGGATCAGAGAGTTTGACGGAAGAGTGGCTCTGCTGGCGGATGAAAAAGCTTCATGCTCAAAGGAACAGAAAAGACTTGAGGGAGAACGGGGAAGGATACTGGATGCTATCTCAGAGGCTGGGAAACAGTGGAACTCTGTACTTGCAGCTCTCTCCGATCTTGAAAAAAAATGGGACAGCCCGTCAAAACTGGAAGATGATCATCTGATCATAGAAGAAAGAGAGAGGCTTCGTGCA
>JAQVPO010000180.1 GCA_028702015.1 Synergistaceae bacterium
AGCGGAAGTTTCTCCTATGCAGCCTCCTATATTGCCGATAAATACATCCTGTATTCCGGGCAGACCACCAAGAGTCCCCGCTTTTATCATTGCAAGGGGGGTCGCAGTCGAAATTCCGTCAAGAGTCCATGTTGTCATTGAAACAGGCCAGCTTGATATCATAAAAGCCCTGCCTGCCAGTGCCGGGTTTACAATATTGCAGCCAATGCCCCCGAAGAACTGCTTTACGACTATTATTGCAAAGACGCTTCCTACCGCTGCCATCCAGAAAGGGATGGCCGGCGGAAGATTATATGCCAGAAGCAGCCCTGTAACAGCAGCAGAAAGATCTCCTACCGTAATGGGCTGTTTAGCCATTTTTTGCCAGATATACTCGGATATTTTGCAGCTTGCGACGCAGACAGCCATAACAACTGCAGCTCTCGGTCCGAAGAAATATACCCCTGCCAGTCCTGAGGGAGCGAGTGCTATAAGGACCCAAGCCATTATTGCCCTTGTGTCCTGTGGGGCATGTATGTGCGGTGAGCTTGATACTGCAAGCAGTCTTTCCATTACTTGACCGCCGCCTTTCTGCGCATTGCCATGATAGTTGATTTGCCGTCTCTGCATGACTGGGTGAGATGGCGGTTTGCAGGGCAGGCATAAGAGCATGATCCGCATTCGATGCAGTTCATGCCGCCGTTCTCCTCGAAGGTCTTGTAGTCACGCATCAGGACGAGAGGATTCAGGACGCTGGGCATCAGACCCATGGGGCATCTCTCTATGCACCGGCCGCATCTTATGCAGGCAGATTCAGGCGCCAGGTGTGCGCAGGAAGCTGTCAGTGCCAGTATTCCTGACGTGCTTTTTACTACAGGGATATCTATAGAGCGGATAGAGACCCCCATCATCGGTCCGCCTGAGAGGATCTTCAGAGGCTGTTCTTTGAAACCGCCGCAAAATTCTATAAGTTCGCGTACAGAAGTTCCAAGCGGAACGTGGATGTTTTTAGGTTCTGCCACAGCCTCGCCTGTAACAGTTACTATTCTTGTAACAGCCGGTTCGCCGGCTGCAATGGCTTCTCTTATCTGGTGTACAGTGCGGACGTTTAAAATAATGCACCCTACATCGGCAGGAAGCGCAGTCATCACGTATTCCTGACCTGTGACTGCCTCGATCAGCATCTTTTCTGCCCCCTGGGGATACTTGACCGCCAATGGTACGACGGAAATATTTTCCGTCCCCTGCTTTGCGACCTCGGCTGTCATCGTTTTAATGGCATCCGGTTTGTTGTTCTCTATTCCTATGATCCCCTCTGCTTCGGGGAAGAGCCTCAGTACCAGCTTAAGTCCCTCGGCTATCTTCTCAGGTTCTTCAAGCATCAGGCGGTTGTCGCAGTTTATATATGGTTCGCATTCAACGCCGTTGACTATGAGCCATTTTATCTTTTTGTCAGGAGGGGGGGAGAGCTTGACCGTTGTAGGGAAAGTTGCTCCGCCGAACCCAACTATCCCGGCGTCCCGTATCCGTTTAAGATATTCCTTGGGGTCGGCTTCAGCGTAGTTCTCTATGGGAGCCCATGAAGGGTCTTTTTCGTATAAGCTGTCATTTTCAATGATGACACAGTTTTCATATATACCTGCCGAGGTCAGTCTCAGTGCAATGTCTTTAACTGTTCCTGAAACGCTTGATAGGATGGGAGCTGACACAAAAGCCTCGCTGTCGCCCAGTTTCTGACCGATGAGGACCCTGTCTCCTTTTTTGACTACCGGCTGGCATGGTGCGCCAAGGTTCTGAGCCATAGGAAAAACGAGATCTCCTTTTGGCAGATACTCCTCAATTTTTTTGTTTGCTGTTAAATCTTTCTTCTGCGGCGGGTGTATCCCTCCCCAGAATGACGGAAGTCTCATAAGGCTTTCCTCCTCTTGTCCTGTAAAGCAAATACTTTATAAAAGCATAATAAGCGCCATTTTTTAATGGCGCAGGTTAGATTCTATCATTTAAATGAAAAAATAAAAGGTGCAGATGTAAAAATCCAGTTCAGAAAAACAGAGGAACAGCACCTGAATATTCTGTTTATTGGGTTATGACTGGAAAAAACCTTTCATGCTATTTTACGAATGCGGCTTTACTCCTGCCATCATAAGCCCTAATGTCTCAGCATCCGTGCTTCTCGGGTCATCGATAACCCCCACTATAGATCCGCTGTATATAACAGCAAGCCTGTCGGATATAGACATCAGTTCCTGCAGGTCTTTTGATATCAGCAGTATTGCCACTCCGCTGTCTCTGGCCTCCATGAGCCGCTGGTGAACGAATTCTGCTGCTCCCACATCAAGCCCCCATGTAGGCTGCATCGCTATAATGACTTTTGTGCCGTCTGAGATTTCTCTCGAAAGCATCAGTTTCTGCAGGTTGCCTCCTGAAAGAATTCTGACAGGCGCACGCATAGAGGGGGCAAGTACATCATATTTTTTTACCCTCTCTGTTGCAAATTTTGAAATGTATTTCCAGTCCATAAAGTACTTCTTAGTTCTTACAGGAGGTGCCCAGTAATTTTTAAGAGGCATATTCTCTTCTACGTTCATATTGGGGATCAGACCGACCCCCTTCCTGTCCGCAGGGATATAGCTCACGCCAGAATTAATGAAGTCCCTCGCGCAGGATCCTGTAATATCTTTGCCTCCTATCACTATCACGCCGCTCTCAGGAACACGGAGTCCTGAAAGCACCTCGCAGAGTTCTTCCTGGCCGTTGCCGTCAACGCCGGCAATCCCCAGGATCTCTCCGGATCTCAGAGAAATAGTCAGATCTGTAAGGGCTTGGATATTCCGGTCATTTTTTACACAGACCCCTTTGCATTCAAGAAAGGTATTTCCAGGTTCCGGCCTGTCCTCTGAAATGGCGATCCCTTCAAGCTGATGTCCGACCATCATTTCTGCGATTTCTTCTTTTGAGATACCTTTTGCGGAGACAGTCCCGACCCTGACCCCTTTACGGAGTATAGTGAGCCTGTCGGAAACCTCCATGATCTCTTCTATCTTATGTGAGATCAGGACTATTCCATGTCCGTTGCTGACCATGTTTTTAACTGTTTTGAAAAGTTCTCTGGTTTCCTGCGGGGTGAGTACGGAGGTAGGCTCGTCCAGTATGAGGACTTTTGTCCCTCTGTAGAGCATTTTCAGTATCTCCACCCTCTGCTGTTCTCCTATTGAGAGCTGCCAGACCTTTGCCTCCGGATCGACCTTAAGTCCGTATTTATCCGAAAGGCCGCGTATTTTTTCGATGATCCTGCTTTTATTCAGGTTTAAGGGTTCATCTTTAAGGCCAAGAACCATGTTTTCCCATACTGTAAATACAGGAACAAGCATGAAATGCTGGTGGACCATGCCTATGCCGTTCTCTATCGCGAGGCGCGGGTTGGAAAGTACCACTGTTTTCCCATTTATTTCTATAGTTCCTGCATCAGGCAGATAAATTCCGGCAAGGCAGTTCATCAGGGTTGTTTTGCCTGCGCCGTTTTCGCCTAGAATGCTATGGACTTCACCACTGAAAAGTTCAAAATCCACATTGCTGTTTGCGTATGAGCCATAGAAGATCTTGTCTATGTTCTTCATTCTTACCAGCGGATAATTATTTTTGTCCATCTATCTGCCCCCGTTTTTATCTGTCCTATAACCTGTTGATTCTAGCAACATGATCAAAAAAATGCAAAAAAATGAGACGCAGGATAAAAAACAGTATAC
>JAQVPO010000181.1 GCA_028702015.1 Synergistaceae bacterium
ATCCCAGCTTGCCAAGGTCATGAAGAAGTCCGCCCGCAACAACTATATCGACATCTATGTCGTATCCTGAGATCCGCAGCGATTCGGCCATCGATCTCGCGCAGTCTGTAACTGAGAGCGTATGTTCAAGCAGGCCGTTTGCGTACGCATGGTGATGGCTCACTGCAGCAGGCCAGTCACGGAACTGTTTCCACGTCTCCCCGTCATATACATATCTTATGAAGTCAGCGACCTCCGGGCGGCAGGACGAGACCAGTTCCTCATACCTTTTGACAAGATCTTCCATTGGTATCGGAGATCTGGGAAGGTACTGAGAGGGAGGAAATTTGTCCTGGTCAAGAAGCGTGATTTTATTGAAATTTAGCTGTGTCTGTCCCCTGAATTCTGTTGTTTTACCGTCCACCCCGACAGTACATCCTGCAGCTGTTTTCAGTTTTTCGTCCGCAAGCCTCTGTGCAGGGGAAGATGCTTCCATATCTGGATCAGATCTGTCAAACCAGCTGGCATCCGACCATATCTTTGCCTCAAGTGTACCGAACGAGTCAGTAACGATGATTTCATAATAAGGTTTTCCGTTTTTGTCGTTCTTCTGAAAGAGTGAGGAAACAACAAAAATCGCTTTAAAAGAGCTGCCTGGAAGCATCCTGCGGATCTCCTGGCTGTTTTTCAGTATAGACTGCGTATCTGACATATTTATCTTCCTTCCGAAGCATGTTTGCTAAAAACAACACTCCAATAATAGACGTTCTGGCGAAGTATTAAAAGGGGCAAAACATTGTTCGTACCGCTGATATATCATTTTTCTCGGTGACAATCTGTTTTTTTTGTGTATAATGACAAATGCGGTCTCTTTCACATGAAAGAGATTATATATAAATTGTGACTATTTCTTTGGAGGGATTTTGCTATGAATTCAGTGGACTGGAATGCAAGACTGTCGGATATAGCGCTTAATGTCAAACCTTCGCCGATCAGGGCCCTAATGAAATATACCAAGACCCCCGGCGTTATCTCTTTCGCAGGAGGAAACCCTGACCCGGCAGTTTTCCCGGTAGCAGAGTTTTCGGAGGCATCAGCGATCCTTGCCCGCGAAGGAAAAGAGGTCCTGCAGTACGGTGCAACAGACGGATATATGCCGCTCAAGGAATACATAGCAAAATGGATGGCACCAAGAATGGGACGCGAGACCAAACCTGAAGAAATGATCATCACTACGGGCTCACAGGAAGGAATGGACCTCCTCTGCAGCGTTCTGCTCAACGACGGCGATACAATAATAGTTGAAGGCCCTACTTATCCAGGGGCCATCCACGCCATGAGAAACCGTGGGGCACGCTTCCTTTCAGTGCCATGCGACAAAGACGGACTCTGCGTTGATATGCTGCCGGCCGTGATCGAACAGGGCCGGAAGGACGGGCATAGGATAAAATTCATTTATACTATCGTCAACTTCCAGAATCCATCAGGCTCCACCCTTTCAGAGGAACGCAGAGCAAAGCTACTGGATATCGCAGAGAAATATGACCTTATCATTTTCGAAGATGATCCATACGGACACCTTCGTTACACGGGCAGCCACGTACCTACGATCTTCTCCATGGACAAAAAACAGAGCGGAAGAGTTGTTTATGCATGCTCATTCTCCAAGATACTTGCACCGGGAACACGTGTAGCATGGATCGTAGGAGCCCCCGAACTGATGCAGAAACTGATCATGATCAAGCAGGGAACAAACCTCTGCTCAAGTGTGGTAGCACAGGCATTGGTATACGAATACTGCAGGCTTGGGCACCTCGACGGGTTCCTCCCCAAAATAATTGCTCATTACGCTAAGAAGCGTGATGCCATGGAAGCAGGATTCAAAAAGTACCTGCCCTCCAATACCATTTACCACACGCCGGAAGGCGGTTTCTTCTTCTGGCTCCAGGTGCCTGGAATCGATTCCAATGCCCTTTTCATGAAAGCTATAGAGCACGGGGTAGCTTTTGTTACAGGCCCGTCCTTCTTTGTTGACGGCTCCGGCCTTGATTTTATGCGCACATGCTTTACATTCGCACAGCCTGAAGAGCTCGATGAAGGAGCAAAACGTCTGGGCGCAGCAATAAAAGCTCTCTAGCAAAGATACAGAGATAAATAACGGGCGGCCTTATAGAGGCCGCCCGTTTTCTTTTATCAGGGCATAAGATCAAAAATTATGAATGATTGATAGAAACATTAATGGAAGATTATAATTGGACTATGATTTAAAGAAAGCAGCAGCAAGAGAGAGTATAGACAACCGAAACACCTCACGAAGAGAGAGTGATTCCATGGAGGATATAATAACAGCGCTTGCCACATCATGGGGAGAAGGAGGAATAGCGGTAGTAAGGCTATCTGGAGAAGGCTCCGTGGCCCTTGCCGATAAATTATTCAGCGGACAGAAAAAACTTGCCGACCATCCGGCGCGCTTCCTTACTCTGGGCAGACTCCGTTCATCCGAAGGGATTTTCTTTGACGAGGTACTGGCAGTGCGGTTTGATAAAGGCGCAAGCTATACGGCAGAAGAAAGCGTTGAGATCCATTGTCATGGAGGTCTGCTGCCGGCCCAGAAATGCATCGAAGAACTCTGCTTGATGGGGGCAAGACTGGCTCAGCCAGGAGAATTTACACGCAGAGCCTTTGTAAACGGACGTATCGATCTTCCGCAGGCAGAAGCTGTCCTTGGGGTGATACGGGCAGAAAGCGATGAAGCCCTCTATGCGTCTTCGCGAACCCTGCAGGGAGCCTTTGCTGAAAAACTAAGAGCTTTTCTGGACGGAATAACAGGGCTTGCTGCGTTCCTAGAAGTCGACCTCGATTTTCCTGAGGAAGACGAAGGCTATATAGCAAAGGCAGACTCCGTAAAACGTCTTGAGGATCTGATATCAGCAGGAGAGACACTCCTGGCGGACTGCCGTTCCGGACTGATATTAAGAGAAGGTATAAGGGCGGCGATCATAGGACGTCCGAACGTAGGCAAATCATCCCTCCTTAACGCACTGCTCAAGGAAGAGAGAGCTATCGTCACATCAGTTCCCGGCACTACACGCGACAGGATCGAAGAAACATTGACGCATAAAGGGATTCCTATAAGGATAATAGACACTGCAGGTATACGTGAAACCAAAGATGAGATCGAGCATATCGGTGTTAACCAGTCGATAAAGTCAATGACAGAGGCGGACATCCGCGTCTGGGTCATTGACGCGGGGGACGATCTCACCGAGCAGGATATGGCACTTGGGAAAATGGTCTCTTCCATGAAACACATTATCGTGCTCAACAAAAGTGATATTCCGCAGAAGATCTCTCTTGATCATCTGAAAAAAAACTTTCCGTCAAGCCGCATAGTATCAGTATCAGCTCTTAAGTCCGCAGGGGTAGAAGATCTCAAGGATCTGATCGTCTGCGAGATCACAGGAGACAGAAAGATCTCGGGCGGATATGGAGTTACATCAAGGCAGATAGAGTGTCTGTCCGCTGCTCACCGCACTCGGCGAGACACTGAAAATTGTTTCTGAAGGGCTGGGCGATGACCTGGCAATAACCTGCCTTTCAGATGCCAGAACACACCTGGCAGGTCTCCTTGGTCTTGATGCAACTGAGACTCTGCTTGACACCGTTTTTTCACAATTCTGTATTGGAAAATAAGACAGCGTTATCCCTTATTTCACTGTTCTTA
>JAQVPO010000182.1 GCA_028702015.1 Synergistaceae bacterium
CCGCATGAAGCTCCTTCTAATCTGGCAATAATGGGAAGATATGTGCTTTCTCCATCCATTTTCCGGCACATTAAAAAAATTAAAAGGGGAAGCGGAGGGGAGTACCAGCTGACAGATGCAATAGCATCGATGCTTAAAGAGGAACCTGTTTATGCATTGCTATATAAAGGCAGAAGGCTTGACTGCGGTGTGAGAGAGGGCTGGATCAGAGCTACTCTTATTAAAGCACTTCAATCTCCTGATCTCAGGAAAATCGTAATAGATACTATTGAAAAAGAATTGAATATAAAAATTTGAAGAAGCAGGGCCTTTGCCCTGCTTCTTATTCAAGTGCAGTAAGGTTTAAGAATTTTTTATTGAGCAGGTTCATCTGTGAACGGAAAATATATTTTAAGGTGTGTTATATCTTTAAATGCGTAGTCTTTCCTGCCGGCAGCCTCAGGAAGCTTTTGCCACTGCCCTCCGTTTTTTCTAACAAGGATAAGAGATTTTCTCCCATATGTTGACCATAAGTCCCATAAACGTTCTCCGTCAGACGGGCCTGGCACAAGTATCTCTTTGAAAAGAGGCGGAGTGCCTCCCATCATAGCCTTACCGTCACTGGGGCCAATGATCATCCATTGGGTCATATCCCATGCGCCCTGCATTTCTTTTGAGTAGAGAGCATGATCCCATGGTATTATCTGGAAGCCGCCGATGGCCCCCCTTTCTGATGAACTGAAATCTATAACCCCGCAGTGATTTGCCCTTAAAGCGCCTGTTTTTTGGAACAAGGTCCCCTCAAAACGCCCGCTGCCAGCAAGCGGTCTTATAACACGACCAATAATGTGATAGCCGTTTTTGTCCCATTCTATAACTCTTCCGCCAGGCCTGTTCTCAATTTCAGCCATATATCCATGATGTTTTTTCTGAACAGTTATAGTAAGGATATCTCCCTTTTCGGGCAGGTTATCGATAGACAATGGAAGCTGCTTGCCAGTCTCTTTCTTTAAAATTGAGACCTGTGATCCTACAGGAGGTGCCCATGCGCCAAAGATCCCTGTTCCAGCCATCGATGATATGACCAGAGACGCACCTGGTCCTGCAGCAGGTGCTATAGTTTCTCGGGGAATTATACTAATTGTCCTGCCTTTCCCTTTTTCAAGCGAAACCAGCATATGCAGAGCATTGACAGCAGAAGCGCATACCTCCCCGGGGCTTCCCCATGCACTGGCACTGTAGCTGGGCCATCGGGTTGTCTGAGGCAAAGCCACGACTTTTCCTATTACGGACGTATTTCCGCTGCCTGTCCGCACTGTTACATTTTCGCTTAACTCAATTGGGATCGTTATTTCATAAAGAACAGGAAACGCACTCTCTGCGCGGGCAGGAGAAAGAACAATACAAATTGAGAGCAAAATTATCGTTACAAAAATAAGGGTGTTTGAGGTTTTCGATACGATATAGTGCGGATTAGTGAGGTACTTATTAAAATTAAATATTTTAGTTATTTCTGACTGAAGCAATCTGTGCAAAGACCGTATAGAAATATTTCTGCATTGTCGATCTGAGCGATGCTGTTCTGTGCTGTGCTGGCTGATTTGAAAAACCCCTCTTCGTTGATCTGAAGGTCTACAAGCTTTCCGCAGTTTCTGCATAGAAAGTGACCATGGGTAGATGTTGTAGGGTCAAAATATACTCTTTTGTCATCAATGCTGAGTATCTTGATAAGCCCTGCATCTGCAAGAAGCTGCGCAGTGCTGTAAACAGTGGCAACTGACATAGTGGGGTAATCAACGGCAAGTTCTTTGTACAGCATGTCAGCCGATGGGTGGTCTGTCCTGCCCTCCAGCTGTCTAAGTATCGCAATCCTCTGAGCAGTAATTTTTGCTCCTCGCCCACGTAGAATGTTTATCCCTTCACTAACTGTCCACATAGTTACAATACCTCCGGTTTAAATAGAATCCGACTTAGTACTGATTATAAAACATATGAAAAAAAAAGTATATATAACGTGAAAAATACCTGATCTTCAATAATTGGATTTATGCGGCGTATTTTACTTGCCTATTTTTCTATATACAAGCTATAATGTCCGTTGCACATTATGGGGTGTAGCCAAGAGGAAAGGCAGCGGACTTTGGATCCGCCACCGATGGTTCGAATCCATCCACCCCAGCCAGTTTTTGGAATTGGGTAGGCAATGATACGGCCTTCTCATTGTTTTATTGTGTTTAATTTTGTTTCTAAACAATCAGCGTTTTATATGAAAGGAGCCGGAGTTATGCAGGATGGACAGAAAGAATTCTGTGTACTGATATTGGCAGCGGGCAAAGGTACACGCATGCGCAGCAAGACACCTAAAGTCCTTCACAAAATAATGGAAGAACCGCTTCTTTATTATCCACTATCAGAGTTAAGATCTGCTGGTTTCAATGATATATCTGTTATGGTTGGTTTTTCTGGTGAAAGAGTCGAAGAATGGACCAGGGAGCAGTTCCCGGAGGTAAATGTTCTTTGGCAGAGAGAGCAGCTTGGCACAGGTCATGCTGCAAAGCTTGCTCAGGAATGGTGGAAGGATTTTAAAAATGTTGTCATTATACCGGGTGATACTCCGCTGATTAAAGCAGAAACACTCAGGAAATTCATTGATGTGCATATTGGAAAAAATAATAAATGCAGTTTTCTGAGCTTTGATCTCTCCGACCCTGCAGGTTACGGCAGAGTCATAAGGGACGGTCTTTCAGTGAGGATAGTTGAACACAAGGATGCGACCGCTGACGAAAGAAAATGCCGTGAAGTGAACAGCGGGATGTATGTGTTCGACACGACCGCGCTCTCTGATGTAATTGATCATCTGAACTGCATGAACAGCCAGAAAGAATATTATCTTCCGGATGCAGTGGCGCTTATAGAAAAGAACAGCGGACGCACAGATGCCGTAAAGGCTTCCGACCCTGCCGAATTCCTTGGAATAAACGACCCTAATCAGCTGGCCGATGCTGCTGCTGTCATGAAAAAAAGGATATTGGATAAATGGATGGGCATGGGAGTAAGGTGCAGCGATCCGCTTTCAACCTGGATCGGTCCAAGGGTGTCCCTTGGAGAAGACATTGAGATCCAGCCTAACGTCCAGCTTTGGGGAGATACATCAGTAGGCAGACAGTGCAGTATCGGAAGTTATACTGTTATTCAGGATTCTGTTATTGAAGATAACGTTGAAATAATAGGTTCTGTCAGAGTAAAAAAGAGCAGGATAGGGCAAAATTCTGTAATCGGGCCTTTCGTATATATCAGAGATGAGGCGGAGCTTCATAACGATGTGCATGTGGGAAGGTTTGTTGAAATAAAGAAAAGTACTATAAGAAGGGGAGCTAAAGTTCCTCATCTTTCGTATGTGGGAGATGCGGACATAGGAGAGCGGACTAACATCGGAGCAGGTACAATAACCTGTAATTATGACGGAGAAAAAAAGAATTTTACGAAAATTGGCAGTAATTGTTTTGTCGGCAGTGATACAATGTTTATAGCGCCGGTCACGATCGGAGACAATGCCGTCACGGCGGCAGGCTCTGTGATAACGCAGGACATTCCTGAAGGCGCTCTTGGCGTGGCAAGGGCAAAACAGAAGAATATAGAGGGGTGGAGTTCTCGCAGAAAGATCCACAAGGGAGGAAATTGACATGTCTGCAGGTCTGAGGGAAGTCAAAATTTTTTCGGG
>JAQVPO010000183.1 GCA_028702015.1 Synergistaceae bacterium
TTGGGGCCTAAATACGGAGCTGCTTCGCAGGCTTTTTACATGTTTATAGGGCTTCTTGGCGTACCCGTTTTTACAGGAGGAGGAGGAGGCCTTTCCTCAGTTTTCATGCCTTCCTTCGGGTATGTGGTCGGATTTGTGGCATGTGCATGGATAACTGGTACAGTATCCAAAAAAATCTCAGCCTCCGGCAACGCCCCAAGATTAAGAAACTATCTGGCCGCTTCTCTCGCTGGGGTAGCCGGTGTTTATATATTTGGAATCATTCCCCTTTACCTCATAGTCAATTTCTGGATGCCAGGCAACGGAATGCCGCTTATGAAGGTACTCTCCATAGGCTTTTTCAGCACTATCGGAGGCGATGTCCTAAAGGCATTCCTATCGTCTGCGATAGCCCTCAGGATCAGAAATACGTCTGTATTTTCGGAGATATGATCACCGGCGGTCCGGAGACAAAAAAGCCTTTCCCTTTATAAACTCCTTTATTTTGTTGAAGCTTATTTCGCTTATTACATGTTCGATACGGCATGCATCCGCGTCAGCAGATTTTTTGTCCACGCCTAGTATTTCCACAAAAAATTTAGAAATAATCTTGTGCCTCTCATAAATCGCATTTGCCATATCAAGACCTTTTTGTGTAAGTATTAGTTCTCCGTTATGCTCCATAACAATCAGATCTTTTTGTTCAAGAAGCTTCACTGCCCTGCTGACACTTGGCTTAGCATACCCAAGCTCATTTGCTATATCGATCGAACGGACTGTACCGTTTCTTTCCTTGAGTATGAGTATCGTTTCAAGATAGTTTTCTCCTGATTCCTGCATGATCTTTCCACCTCTGTGATTAAAAGCTAAGCTCAAGGCCCGCACCCACTTCTTCAATATTAAGATATCTTCCAAGACTGATTTTAGCTTTCAGATCAGTACAATGGCAAGGGTGGATAGAATCAGGGGCTATTCTTCTCAGTCTCCTTACCGTATCTTCCATCATGCTCTTTTCGGCATTCTGTAAATGGAAACCCCCAATCACATCCAGTATCCTCTCAGCACCCGTTAGTTTCCTTGCGTAGTCTATCATATTGCATATCCCTGAATGGGAACAGCCTGTAATTATAACCAGACCTTCTTTTGCCTCATATGCCAGTGCAGAATCATCCAGACAGAAGTCATCGATCCACTCATTGTTGGCAAGCGTTTTTCCAATTGGCCTTTCCTTTATTCCAGGAACCTCGCCCAGCCAAAGCAGCTTTTCTGTGATGCGCATAGGTTCTTGGCATTTTAAAACTTTAATATAATCTCCTATGACATCTTGCCTGAGGATCATCCCTATCTCCAATCTGCCTCAGCGTTTTCTTTCAAATGCTCCAGGATGCGCAATCATTTCGGGCATATCTGATTTCATCGTCCTGTCAAAATACTGGACAAGATGGTTCAGCCCCCATGTATGGTCGTTATGTCCGTGAGAAAGAACTGCAACATCAATATCATTTAGGTTTATACCTAAAACCTGCGCATTTTTGATAAACACATCCGAATAACCTGTGTCAAAGAGTATTTTTCTCCCATCAGACTCTATCCAGAAACTTAATCCCGGTTCAGCTGTTAAATATTTGTCAATGAGTGTATTATTATCTACTAGTACTGTTAACTTTAGCACATTATTCACCCCCCTGATGATTTTACATTATACGGAGGTCTCCTGTTAATGGAAATTGGTTCTGTCTTTACACTTATACTAATAATGCTCACAGGAATAATAGCTGGTTTTTTAAACGTAACAGCCGGAGGAGGAACGATACTTACCCTTCCGATCCTGGATTTCATAGGGCTTGATCTTGGTGTCGCAAATGCCACCAACAGAGTATCGATTCTCTTCCAGAACCTGTCAGCCATCAGGCACTACCATCAGCATGGGAAAATAGACTGGAAGGAAGCAGCCGTGTACATACTGCCGGCAGTTGCAGGAGCTGTACTGGGAACTCTTTCTGCTGTTTACATGCCCTCAAGGGCATTCCGCATCATTGCAGCTATTTCTATTTTTTCCATGGGGATCCTTTTGGTAGCTAAACCCAGAATGTGGGATACTCCAGAGGGCACGCCGCTCTCTCCGCACAAAAGAACAGCAGCGCTATTCCTAGTCGGTATATACGGCGGTTTCCTTCAGGCCGGGGTAGGCTTTCTGCTGATCTGGGCTATTTCGGGCGGCTGTAAAAAGAAACTCCGAGAGGCCAACGTGCTTAAAATAACGATCGTTGCTTTTTACACTATGGCAAGCCTCGTTCTTTTCGCATCGTTCGGAATGGTGAACTGGACAGCTGCTTTTGCCCTTGCTTTCGGCTCGATCATAGGAGGCAATGCCGGAGCTAGGTTCAATTTAAAGGCAAATGACCGCGCTATAAGATGGATACTGACTGCAGTTGTATTAATAAGCTCAATCAAAATGATGATCGGCGCTTTCCGCTGACATGCTGCGATATTTATTCAGGAAAAAAATATTTGGAGTAGAAGAATATTTAAAATGGCTCAGCTGGCAGGACGGCGATCTCTCTTTACTCCGCCGCATAAAACAGGAAGAAGCGCGTTACGGACCTTTCGGTGACCTTGATCCGAGAATCATCTCCTCTTTGAAAAATAGAGGAATAGAACGGCTCTACTCTCACCAAAGCCTTGCCTTTTCAATTGCATCTTCCGGCAAGAACATAGTTGTAACCACTCCCACAGCCTCGGGAAAAACCTTATGCTACAACCTGCCTGTATTAAATTCCATAGTCAAAAACCAATCTGCCCGAGCACTCTATCTTTTCCCCACTAAGGCACTGGCACAGGACCAGCTTGCTGAAGTTCAGGAACTTGCCCTCTCCCTTGAGAAAGGAATAAAATCCTTTACCTACGACGGAGACACCCCATCTTCAAAAAGACAAGATATTAAAAACGGGGCAAATATCGTGATCACAAATCCCGACATGCTCAACACCGCTATACTGCCGCACCATTCAAGCTGGGCTGGTTATTTCAAAGAACTTCGCTTCATAGTCGTAGACGAACTTCACACTTACAGGGGCGTGCTTGGTTCACACCTTGCTAATCTATTTATCAGACTGCTTCGCATATGCAGACATTACGGCTCTGAGCCTGTTTTTATCTTCTGTTCCGCAACTATTGCAAATCCGGCCGAACATGCTGAACATCTGACAGGAAAACCCGCAGTGCTTATTAATGAAAGCGGCGCTCCTTCTGCTCAGAAGGAGATCGTTATTTATAACCCTCGGATAATAGACAGACGAAACGGGATAAGAAGATCTTCCCTATGCGAAGCAGGCAATCTGGCATATAAAGCAGTCTCTAGCGGAATCAGCTCGATACTCTTCACCAGATCCAGAATAAATGTGGAACTGCTCCTCAAGAACCTTATGCAGCAGCTTGTAAAAGATGGCGAGGATCCTTGTTCAGTAAGAGGTTACCGCTCAGGCTACCTCCCTTCTGAAAGAAGAGATACTGAGAAAAAACTGAGGAACGGAGAGATAAAAACGGTGGTAAGCACAAATGCGCTCGAACTTGGAATAGACATCGGTTCTCTTGACCTGGTCCTGATACATGGTTTTCCGGGCAGCATCGCATCCCTCCGGCAGCAGGCAGGGAGGGCGGGGAGGAGGAACAGCCTTTCCGCAGCAGTGATCATACCTTCTGATCTGCCTGTTGACCA
>JAQVPO010000184.1 GCA_028702015.1 Synergistaceae bacterium
CTGATTTCTCTTCCTCAGGATATACAGCCGCCTGGGCCACCATGATCTCCATGCTGTCCACTTTGACCGTTCTGATCTTCTCGGCATTCACCATGCCAAGTTCTTCACGGGCATAGCTGTATATTTTAGCCGGCGAAAGCAGTTCAGAATATCGTTTAGACATCCCGAGATTAGATTCCCTGCATGCTTCAATCCTGCCCGCGGTCTCCGATATACGGTGTTCAAGGTAAAGGCCGTAAAGACGAAGAGTCCCAAGCGCTGCTGCACATAAAAAGACAGATAAAAAACAAATTACGAAAAGCGATGAATGAGGTCTTTCTGCTTCATGTCGGCATTCTGTGTAATACATCGTATTTCTCACCTTTCCTCGAAATTTCTGTTTCTGATTCAAAGATCCGGAGCTTTGCGCTTCTTGATTTATGATTTCTCTCAATTTCGATTTCGGAAGGGATGAGAGCCTTCCTTGGCTTTGCCTTACCCAGATATTCTTCCTGCCATTTTCTGAACTTTGTTTTTACTATCCTGTCTTCAAGTGAATGGTACGAAATCACCAGTATCTTCCCGCCCGGGACAAGTATTTTAAGTGCTCCGTCCAGGGCTTCTTCCAAGGCATTCATTTCATCGTTAACAGCTATTCTCAGCGCCTGGAAAACCTTCCTTGCGGGATGCCCTCCCATTTTTCTCTGTACAGGTGCGGGCAGTATCGTCCTTATCAGTTCAACAAGATCCCCGGTAGTTTTTAAAATTCTTCCTGCTTCCCTGTTTCTGACAATCCCTCTGGCAATCTGATACGCATACTGCTCTTCGCCGTATTTCCTGAATATATCTGTTATCTCTTTTATCGACCAGCTATCAAGTATTTCCTTGGCAGTTAGTTCACTGTTTGTATGTTCAGCTGCATCCATCCTCATATCCAGAGGGCCGTCTTCCTGGAAAGAGAAACCCCTTTCTGATTCTGTGATCTGCATATTGGAGACGCCAAGGTCAAAAAGAACTGACGAAGCGCCTTTCCATCCAGGTCTCTCTTTAAGCTTTTCAATGTGCCTGAAATTATCAGCTTCTATTTCGAATCTTCCTGAAAAACCCTTCAGGTTCTCTTCTGCAATTTCTCTCGCGTACGGATCCTGGTCAAATCCTATAAGATATGCTTCAGGGCAGTTTTTAAGAATAAACCCGGAATGGCCTCCCAGTCCCAAGGTAGCATCAACGGTTACATTGACTTTCTCCCAGGGCATTAGAGCCTCAAGGACTTCATTGACCATTACAGGAACATGTTCTTTCATATTCCCTCGAGATCCTCAGCCAGATCACTGAAATCCACAAGGACTCCGTTTCGCTGATCTTCCCATTTGCTGCTGTCCCATATCTCAAGATGATCCTCGAGACCAATAAGCGTCATTTCCTGCTCGATACCCGCATACTCCCGTAGCCCTGATGGAATAAGGACTCTGCCAGAACCGTCAATTTCCAGCTCTGTAGCCATGGAAAGCAATACTCTTCTAAAATCACGGGTTTTCTTTTTAAAGGAAGATAGATCCTTTAACTTTAACATCAGATCTTCCCACCTGTTGATGGGGTAAACAGCTATACAGCGGTCAATGCCTATCGTAGCCACAACAGAAGAACCAAGCTCTCCCCTGAAACGAGATGGCAATACCGTTCTGCCCTTGCTGTCCAGTTTATGGTTATAGCTCCCCACCAGCATGTATTATTCACCCACTTTGTACCACTTTATACCACTTTGTCCCACATTAACCCCAATAGCCCTTCAACGCAATACTTTTAAATTTAATCCCATAACCTAAATTAGTTCTATAGAATCAAAATGCACACAACACTTGATTGTAGCAGGGTTTTGATAGCTTTATTATTATAAAAACAAAGATTAGCTTCTCTGTGTATGCATACAAACGATTTAACATAACTTAATAATTTAAATCTATAACTACATTTTATTTAAAAAAGAGAAGAGAGAGAGGTTTAAAAACCTCTCTCTCTTCTTCAAAGGGGAGCACTCAATAAGCCGGGTTCTGTGAAGGACTAAATCCTTTTCCAGCCATTTATCTAATTCCGCCCTTGCAGACGGACTTAAGCGGTCGTACCCGGGAGTCAGCGGGCAACTTCGTCCTCCCCTATTCGACCTTGCTCCGGATGGGGTTTGCCTGGCCCGAAGGTCACCCTTTCGGCCGGTGGGCTCTTACCCCGCCTTTTCACCCTTACCTGCTTCCACAGGCGGTATGTTTCTGTGGCACTTTCCCTGGGTTCGCACCCGCAGGATTTTATCCTGCATCCTGCCCTGCGGAGCCCGGACTTTCCTCCCGCGCGCAGCGCCGGCGGCTGGATCTAATACTCCCAGCACAAGTATAGCAGATTGTATCTGCTGAAATACAGCCTTTAACGTATGAGAAAGCTATTTATCTTAATTTAAAGATACAGCTTGGCGCATCGCTGTTATAGATATCGGG
The DNA here is from genome assembly GCA_028702015.1 of Synergistaceae bacterium. GTDB lineage: Bacteria > Synergistota > Synergistia > Synergistales > Synergistaceae > Caenicola. The sequence continues at coordinate 2,466 of JAQVPO010000184.1, forward strand.
ACAATCCTGATCCGTCTCTTTGCTCAGATCAGTCTTATCAAAAGAACGGACACAGAAATTTTTTGTCTTCAAGAAAAAATGAGTTTCAGCTAATTCACTGAAAAGAGAATAAAAACTGGCTTAAATCAAAGCTTAGCTTTGTTTTAAGCCAGTAAGTGTCAGAAAATCTGCTCTCTTAAATGTAAAACTAGTGTGAGCGGACTATCTCTTTTATTACCATAAGCCTTGAAAGCGTTGATCGTTCCATTTCTTCAAGCTTCATTGAGATAGAGTGGATCGCTTCGGTAAACGAAGGGATCATGACATGCTCCAGGGCGTTTACCCTTCTTCTTGTCCTCTCTATTTCGAGCGCCATAGATTTCAGCGCTTTTTCTTCAGCGGCAAGCTTGACGAGCCTGGGCATCAGCTTTAAAAACTGCTCAAGTGCAATATCAAGACTTCCCGGTGAGGTGCCCATACCGTAATTCAGCTCTATTTTCTGTTCAGGCAGCTCAAACGAAGGGGCGCGTACACTCATTATATTTACAAAATGCACATTCACTCTCATGTTTCCGCCTGCGTTCATAAGAGTCTGTTCCAGCATTTCCGGCAAGGTCTGGGCTCTGGCGAGCAGAAAACCTGCATAACAGGAACTGATTTCCTTTTCGATCTCCTGTCTGAGCTCCCATACAAATTTCGCCTTTGCAAGAAACGCCTTAACAAGTGCGTCCTGCTTATCTTTGAGCAGTTTGTGTCCCCTCTTGGCTACGACAAGCTGTCTCTTGAGCTTTGAAAGCTCCATTCGGTTGGGGTTGACGTTCAGTGCCTTCGCCATCAGAGGTCACCCCCTCCTATGCTTCTTTTGTCTCAAGCTTCTCGTCTTTTTGTGCTTCGATGAGCGGCTTCAGATATTTTTCGATATACTCGTCCCTTACACGTTTAAGCTCCTTGACAGGAACTATCGTCAGAAGTTCCCATCCCAGAAGCAGGGTGTTCTCAACAGTCCTGTTTTCATACTCTCCCTGGCGAACATATTTGTCTTCGAAGAGGTCTGCGAACTTAGCAAACGATTTATCCTCATCTGAAAGAGCACCTTCACCGAGGATAACTGCAAGTTCTTTCGCTTCCTTGCCTCTTGAATATGCCGCGAACAGCTGGTTCATCAGATCCGCATGATCTTCGCGGGTCTTTCCTTTTCCTATTCCTTTGT
>JAQVPO010000185.1 GCA_028702015.1 Synergistaceae bacterium
CATTTTTGTGTTTTCAATCCCCATATATAGTGTTATACTTAAAAAACCGTTGCATATAGTGTCAGGGGGTGTTTGTAATGCGCTGTCCGGTATGCGGTGCGCTTGAAACGCGGGTAATTGAAACCAGGAGTGCTGATGAAGGCAGAGTTAATCGGAGAAGGCGCGAATGTCCTGAATGTCAGAACCGTTTTACCACATATGAGAGACTTGAAGAGAAGAATTATCTTTGGGTCGTAAAAAAAGATGGCAGCAGAGAGGCTTTTGACAGAGGCAAACTTATGAAGGGGCTTCAAAGAGCCTGTGAGAAACTGTCCGTACCTCTTGAAAGGATAGAAGAGGCCGTTTCAAATATAGAGTCTAAGGTCCGCGGAGGCGGACAGGGAGAGGTCCCGACCTCAGTCATAGGTGAGTATGCCGCAGAAGAGCTGAGAAAAATAGATAAAGTTGCATATGTGAGGTTTGCGTCAGTATACAGAGAATTTACAGATATCTCCAGCTTTACTAATGAAATAGCGAAACTACTGGAGGACAAGGAGGCACATCGTAATGGCAAATGAAGCATTACATGAATCAGGATCGTTTTTCGGCAAACAGGGTAAAATTTTTGAAAAACAGGGGGAGTCGACAGACCTTGCCCTTATGGTCGATGCGCTTGCGCAGGAGGAAAGTTCTCCATGGGATGCGAGCAGGATAAGGGATGCTCTGATCATAGAAGCCGGTGTTGATCCGGCAACTGCGGAAGGGATAGCCCTGGAGGTAGTAGAGGAGCTGCTTCGGTTTGAGAGAAGCCATGTCACGACAACGATCATCCGTGAAATGGTAAACGTCAAACTTTTCCAGAGAGGTCTTGAGGCAAAGCTGGCTGACCACAGCAGAATAGGTCTGCCTGTGCATGATCTTGAAAAGATGATGCTGACCAAGAACAAAGAAAACAGCAATACAAGTCATAATCCTGAATCAATAAACCTTTCAATAGCGGAGATGGTTCTTAAAGAATATGCCCTCACAAAGGTTTTTACCAAAGATATAGCAGATGCGCACCTCAAGGGAGATATTCATCTGCATGACCTGGGAATGGTCAATCGTCCTTATTGCTCAGGCCAGAGCGTTGCATACGTTGCCCGTTACGGGCTTAATATTCCTTCGATAACAAGCGTTTCTAAACCGGCTAAACACGCGGATGTGCTTCTTGCCCATATTCTCAAGATGACTTCTGTCCTGCAGAATCATTTTGCAGGAGCTATAGGATGGGATGCTGTGAATATGTATTTTGCTCCATATCTGGTCGGATGGACATATGAACAGCTGAAACAGCTTGCACAGCAGCTTATCTTTGAATTCAACCAGCTGGCCGGAGGCAGAGGCGGCCAGGTGGCGTTTACCGATATAAATCTCTACTATGAGATCCCCAACCATTTCAGAGATGTACCGGCAATAGGACCTGGCGGAAAATTTACAGGCAAGACCTATGCTGACTATGATGCAGAATCTAAACTCTTCCTCAAAGCTCTTTTTGATGTATATATGGATGGTGACAGCAGGGGACAGCCTTTTTTCTTCCCCAAGCCGCTGCTTCACATCACGGATTATTTTTTCAAAGAGCCAGGGTGGGAGGATTTTCTGAACAAGGCCTGCGAGCTTTCTTCAGAAAAAGGGAATACTTACTTTGTATTTGACCGAGGTGGAGTTGCAAAGCTTTCAGAATGCTGCAGGCTTTCTTTTGAGCTGACTCCTGAGGATCTCAACGAGGCAAAGCATCCATGGAAGATGCGTTACTGCGCTCTTCAAAACGTAACTTTGAATCTGCCGAGAGCAGCATACAGGTGCAACGGTGACGAAGAAGCCCTTTTTGAGATAATTGACGAGGAAATGGAACTGGCTGCGATAGCGCATCTGCAGAAGAGAGCTTTCATAAAGAGCATTCTTGATCTTGGCCTGCAGGGGCCATTGGCTGCGCTGTGTGTCTCACATGACGATGAAGGCTATCTGAGAATGAGAAAGGCCAGCCATCTTATAGGCATACTTGGACTTAATGAAATGGTGGAGGCTGTTACCGGTTTCCAGCTCCATGAGAGCAAACATGCAGAACAGCTTGGAAAGGCTGTGATACAGTATATGGACCTCAAGTGCCAGCAGCTTTCGGAAAGGCTTGGGCTTAAGATAGTACTTGAGCAGACACCGGCGGAAAGCACTGCGCTTCGTTTTGCCAAGCTTGATCTGAGGGCCTATCCTGATATTGCCCGCAAATATATAAAAGGCAGTTTTGATACAGGTGAGATATATTATACAAACAGTACTCACCTGAACTATAAACTGGTCCAGGATCCGATAGAAAAAGTTATCAAGGAGGGTGAGCTTCACCCCATGATAAAGGCAGGGGCGATAACCCATGTCTGGATGGGAGAACATAAGCCGGATCCGGCCGCGCTTGTTTCATTCGTGATAAAGACATTCAAATACTCAGAAAATGCTCAGGTCGCATTCAGCCCTGAATTTACGATTTGCAACGAATGCAATCATATCGAGAGAGGACTTTCAGATTCATGTTCCAGGTGCGGTTCCGAAGATGTTGACGGCATAACAAGGGTCACAGGGTATTTTACCAGGACGTCATCATGGAATGCCGGCAAGAGAGGCGAGCTTAGGGACAGGGCACGCGGTCCTGTTAAATCAGTGGTATGAGACAATGCACGCTTATATTATGAAAAAATACAGCGCGGGGGGATATCTCCCCGCATCTTTTTTAGACTGGGACGGACACGTGTCAGCGGTATTATTTACCTCAGGATGTAATTTCAGATGCCCATGGTGTCACAATAGCGAACTTGTCCTTGGAAAGACTGAAATGATTGATCTTGATTTTATTGTTGATGACATCTGCAAAAGAAAAAAATTTCTTGACGGAGTAGTCCTGACCGGAGGTGAACCCTGTTTATGGGAGGGGCTGTTTGATTTTCTGAGAATTATGAGAGAATTGAAAATCAGCGTAAAGCTTGATACTAACGGATCGATGCCGGACGTCCTGTTGAAAGTACTCAAAGAGGGACTGGCAGATTATGTTGCAATGGATGTAAAAGCGCCGTTAGAAAGAGCAGCTCTTAAGAGGGTTACAGGGGTTGATGCTGATCCTGAGAATATAAGCAGAAGCATAGATATTATTAAAAAATTACTTTCTGCCTATGAATTCAGGAGTACTTTCATATGCGGTCTGCTTACGATTGAAGATATGGCCAAGATAAGAAAGGAACTGGATGATGATGCCCATTGGATAATACAGGCTTTCAGACCTGTAAACTGTCTTGATCCCGGTTATTGTAAGCTGCCCGCTGTGGATCCTGAAAAACTGAGAGCAGAATTCCCAGGCATAAGAGTCAGAGGATAATTCTCTTGTTTAGATGTCTGCTGCAAAGATTGAATACTTGCCATAAAGCAGCGATGCTGAATCATGATTTAAACTGAACAGAATCTGACAATAAAATATAATCCCCCGCTGCAGAAAACAATATTGGTGTCTGGGAAAGTTTATCAGCTATCTTTCCCAGACATTTCCATATGATGAAAAAGACCAGTTAATGAGTTATAATTATCGGCGCATACGTGCAAATTTTATTGTTTCTGTATCCTAAAAATCCATTTGAAGAAGAGGGTGTTC
>JAQVPO010000186.1 GCA_028702015.1 Synergistaceae bacterium
CCTATAAGCCCTGAACGTACGCCCTGCCTGATAGAGTCAGCCCCAAGAGTCGGGCCTACCGATCTGTTCTCAAGGATCTCAACTGCAACGGGGAGGGCTCCTGCCCTAAGCATTATAGCAAGCCTATTTGCTTCGGGAGTTGTAAATTTGCCTGTTATCTGTGCTTCCCCTCCTGAAATGCGCTGCTGTACGACCGGAGCTGATATAACAACGCCATCAAGCACTATCGCGATCTGCTTTCCTACATTGGCTGCCGTAGCTTCATCAAAGAGTTTGGCACCGTCTGCATTGAACTTAAGGGAGACAGCAGCCTTGCCAAACTGGTCAAATGTTGTATCTGCCTTTGTTAAGTCTTTACCGGTAACATATGCCTTTCCCAGAAGGTACGCAGTTCCGTCCTCGCCTTTGCCGACAGCAATATCAGGATTTGCTTTCACCGCTTCTTCCATCTGCTTGACATATTCAGTTACCTCGTTCTGGGCCTGCTGCCACCGAGCCTGGGCAGCATTGAACTGCTCATCGCTGTCGTAGTTTGAACGTATCGGCGCAGCCGGGACTCTGGGTGATTCTCCAAGCACCTGTCGGAACTCCAGTACTGCAGTCCTGCCGATAAGATCAAGTGCAGCTTCCGGATCTTCAATACCGGGCAGATCTACCGCAATGCGATCTTCCCCCTGTCTCTGGATAACAGGTTCGGCAATACCGTACTGGTCGATACGGCTCCTCAGCACTGCAAGGAGTCTTTCGATGCTATCTGATGTAACGGGGTTTTCAGGTGTTCCCTTCGCCTGCAGAACGATATGCACACCTCCCATAAGGTCCAGTCCCAAACGGACCTTACCCTTTATGGGGAAAGCTATGAACGCGGCGATGAGGATCACGACCAGAATAAAACTCAGTCGCCATTTGTCTCTTTTTACCATAGAGGAAGCGCCTCCTTGCAAAGAAAACGGAGTGGACACAGTAGTTGTCCTCTCCGTATGAATACACTGCTTACTTCAGCTGAGACTAAAAGCCTATGCCTCTTCCTTTGTTTTAGCTTCGGTTTCAGCTTCGGTCTTAGTTTCGGTTTCGGTTTCAGCTGCCTTGGCTTCAATAACTTCAGCTTCCGCTGCAGTCTCTTCAGCTGTTTCGGCCGACGTTTCAGATTTTTTGAGCTTCTTTTTCTTTGGCTTTGTATCCATACCGCCGTCAGTTTTCTTCATAGATACCGAACTCTTCAGTATCCTTGCCTTTATTCCTTCATCAAGCTCAATGATGTAGCTGTCATCAAGAATTTCTCTTACTATTCCAAAAAAACCGCCTGCTGTAATTATCGTGGAACCTCTGCTAATGCTTGCAAGCATTTCCTCATGCGCCTTTTGCTTTTTCTTCTGCGGGCGAATGATCATAAAATAGAAAATCGCCGCAAACATTGCTAGAGGAAGCATCATGCCCACAAGACCACCCTGCTGACCACCCAATTTAATTCCTCCTTAATATATAATTGATTTATAAAACCAAATTTTTATTGGCCAAAAGTAACGCTGGTTATTTTAACATGACTTAGGCTCTTTGTGTGTAATAAAATATGCTCTAATGCTTTCCTTCTCTTTCTTTAAGAAAAAAGAGCAGCTTCTCAAGCTCCACAAATATATCCACTCTGTAGAAGAGTATTTTTTCAGGAACAACTACGGTTGCAGGAGTAAATGCAAGTATTCCCTTAAGCGAGGGAGAAAGTGCTGCTTTGTCCACACAGTTCTGGGCTGCTGAAGCTGGCACAGCAAGAATGAGCACTTCAATACCGCGTTCTTCAATAACTTTTGCAATGTCATCTACATTCCAGCAATGGACTCCCATTATCTCATGTCCGACTTTTTCAGGGTCTACGTCAAAAAGTGCATCAACTTCAAATTTATAACTCTGAAATGCAGCATGCCCCATAAGAGCAGTGCCAAGGTTACCCACACCTGCTAAAGCTACTTTCCAGACTTTAGGAGAAGCGAGTATATTCTCTATATGCAGGCAAAGGCGATTGACATGATACCCAACACCTCTTTTGCCGATCTCTCCAAAATATGAAAGGTCCTTGCGCACCTGACTTGCTTTGATTCCAAGTATCTCTCCTATTTGAAGCGATGATACGACCTTGCGCTCCTCTTCCTTCATTTGTATAAGCAGCCGATAATACTGAATAAGCCTTTCTACGGTTGGTTCTGCTACCTTCATACAACGCACCTCCTGGTATGTATATTTGCAAAACATTTAATTCTCAGAATATCAGCGATGCATATACCGTATGATATTTTCTAATCTTAATGTTCGTTCTTACTTCCTGCGCAAAGTCAGGTCCGAACCAGCAAAATGAGAACGGCCGTGAAGCGATTCTTCAATAAGCAGCAGCCTGTTATATTTCCTGAGCCGTTCGATTCCTCTCGGTGCGCCGGCTTTGATCTGCCCTGCACCGGTAGCCACAGCCAGATCGGCAATGAAGGAATCTGCAGTTTCTCCGGAGCGGTGTGAAACTATCGTTCTGTAGCCGCCTCGCCTCGCCATTTCAACAAGCTTCAGAGTTTCCGTCAACGTGCCTATCTGGTTGGGCTTTACAAGTACTGCATTTGCTGCGCCTCTGTCTATTCCAAGCTGAAGTCTGTCTGTATGTGTGACAAAAATATCATCGCCTATCAGCTGTATCCTGTCTGATAATCTATTGGTCATGTCCACCCAGCCCTGCCAGTCATCCTCGGCAAGCCCGTCTTCAATAGAGATTACGGGGTACTTTTCACACATGAGTTCATATATGTCTATAAGCTCATTCGCAGTATATTTATAATCACTTCCGTGGAACTGGTATGTACCTTTGCTGTAGAACTGATTCGCTGCAATATCCAGACCTATGGAAATATCCTTCCCGGGCTGATAACCTGCACTGCGGATAGCCATCAGGAGAAAATCAAGCACCTCTTCCTGATCTCGGAAATTAGAGGCAAACCCGCCTTCGTCTCCGGTACCAGTAGATTTGTTATACTTTTTAAGTATGCGGCCCAATGCGTGATAAGTCTCAGCCCCCATACGCAGTGCTTCTGAAAAAGAGGGAGCTCCGTGAGCAATGATCAGAAATTCCTGGATATTAAGATTATTATCGGCGTGCGTTCCGCCGTTTATAACATTCATCATTGGAACAGGCAGAAGATTGGCGTTCAATCCGCCGAGATACCTCCACAATGGAATGCTTTTGGAGTAAGCCGCTGTCCTTGCAGCCGCAAGAGATACTCCAAGTATTGCGTTCGCTCCAAGTCTTTTTTTATGAAGTGTACCGTCTAGCTGTAGGAGTGCATTGTCTATCTGGTCCTGCTCAAGAGGATCCATACCCTTCAAGGCAGGAGAGATTATCTCGTTTATGTTTTGTACTGCTTTAAGTACTCCTTTGCCCATATACCTTCCGCTGTCACCGTCTCTAAGTTCGTGGGCTTCGTAGGTTCCTGTGGAGGAACCGGACGGGACACTGGCTTTCCCGACAACACCTGAATCAAGAACCATTTCCACCTGGACAGTCGGAAACCCCCTTGAATCAAGTACTTCTCTGCCGTGGATATTGGAAATATAAGACATTTGAGAGCCCCCTTCTCACATAACTCACCATGGACGTTCTTCCCGGCT
>JAQVPO010000187.1 GCA_028702015.1 Synergistaceae bacterium
CTGCTGCCTCATCCCAATCTCAGGATTCGTAACGATGGGGTTTGAACACAGCATCGCAAACATGTACTTCATCGCGCTGGGAATGTTCATTAAGGGCGGAGATGCGGCTACCGTCGAACTCGCAGCTCTGGCGCCGGATAAACTCTCCGCTCTCACCATGGGAGGCTACTGGGGAAACATCATCCCTGTAACTATAGGCAACATGATCGGCGGAATTCTCTTTGTAGCAGTCCTTTACTATATGGTATTTTCCGGAGCCCTTGACGAATCTAAAGCATAAAGGAAACAGCTAATAATGAAACCACTCTCTTGTAATGGACCTCTGCTATTTACTCCGGGCGGCGGCGCAGCATATCCAAAGCGCCTCCACGCTTCGCTGCTGCTGCTGGCCGGAGGCCGGGGCTCAAGAATGGGTGGAAGGAATAAGCTTTATCTTGAACTCGAGGGATCCCTCCTTATAGAGGGGACCCTCGAGTCTGCTGCGCCGCTTTTCAGCGAGACTATTTTGCTTGTAGCCCCGGGTGAGTCAGAAAAAATTAACAGAACCCTTTCTGCTCTGGTCAAAAAATGGGATATATCTGTCATAGAAGACAGAGCATGGGCAAGAGGACCGCTTGAGGGGCTTTATAACGGACTGTTCCATATGAAGGAAGAGTGGGGATTCCTTCTCGGGTGTGATATGCCAACTCCGGATATGGATATTATCAAAGGTATGGCCAGCTTCCGCACAACAGATAGCGATGCTGTAATAGCAGAAAGGCTCGGATTTTTGGAACCTCTCCATGCCTTCTATCGTAAAAGCTGTATCGATCCTGTTTCTGATGCAATAGAGCGTGGAGACAGAAGGATCAAGCAATTCTACGATACCGTCAGGCTCAATGTGATCAATGAAAAAAAGCTCAAAGAGTTCGGCAATGACGAAAGATCTTTTTTCAACCTCAACACACCGCATGATGTAGAAAAAATGAAACTCCTCCAGAAAGTGGGATAACCATGAAAGAGCTTAAAGACGGATTCAAGCGTTTTGCAGCAAAAGCCGACCGGGAATTTTATGCCGGACTTAATTCAGCACAGCATCCTCATACTATGATAATCTCATGCAGCGACAGCAGGATAATTCCTGAATATATTTTCGACGCCAAACCAGGGGAGATCTTCGTCCTTCGGAACGTTGGAAATCTTGCCAGGACAGAAGAATCTTCTGTAAGAGCATGTATAGATTACGCTGTCAGACACCTCAAGGTCAAAAGACTGGCAGTTCTGGCCCATAACCAATGCGGGGCAGTGAAAGCAACAGAAGACAAGGAACACCTTGATACAGAGGGGCTAATAAAATGGCTGGAAAAAGAAGAATATACGGGAGACAGCCTTGCTGAAGCCGAAAAGGCGCAGGCGGTCAGGCAGCTTGGAAAATTAATGGAGTATCCTGCCGTCAAAGATGCATTTGAGACAAAAAAACTTGAAATATGCGCATTTTACTTTAATCTTGATCCTATCTCTCTTGAAGTATTCGAAAATGGTTCATGGCGCAATATTTGATTAAACAAGCCGAAGATTTGGGAGGAAACCAGAATGAAAAATTACAAAGAGATATTGAAAATGGCAATAGAAAACGAAGTCGAAGCTTATGAGTTTTACAAGGATGCCGCCCTCAAAATGAAGGACCGAGCAATGAAAAAGACCTTTGAAGAGCTTGCGGAAGAAGAATCCGGACATAAGACCCTGCTTGAAGACTATCTGAACAATGAATTAAAAGAGATGAAGTTCAAGGAAGAGAAGGATTACAAGGTCGCGGAAACTGTCGAAGCCCCTCAGGTTCTTTCTGCCGATATGGCTTTCAAAGATGCCATTGCCCTCGCTATGAAAAAAGAGCAGGGAGCTATGGAGATGTATAAGGCTTTTGCAGATGCCAGTAAGGAATCAAAACAGCAGGAGACCTTTCTAGAACTTGCAAAGATGGAAGCAGGCCATAAGAAGCGTCTCGAAGACATATACACAGCAACAGCCTATACCGAAGTATGGTAAGGAAATATCTCTTCAAAAAAAATCTGCAGGCTCTGTCCTATATTGAGGCAGAGCTTTTTTATATAAAACGCCTTAATGTCTCTGATAAAATCAGCCCCACGGCCAGGAAACTCTCCTGCCGTCTTCGTTCCTGAGAGCCTTTTTTATCTCCTCAAACGTCGGCTCTTCAAGCGTCATCTTGGTGCAGTTGCCCCTTGAAATAGTATCAAGGGTATGCGAATCAGAGGATCTTATAAATATTCTTCCGGGGTACTTTTCCCTCCACCCCGCAGCCTGAGCAGAATTGATCCTGCAGGATAATTCAAACGCATCCGCAGGATAGTCTTCCGGTATCGGCCCCAGCGCAACAGGATATGAAAAGGAAGGCCTGTCAACATGCGCAAGTACCGCAAGACCTCCAATCGAATGTACCTTTGATACTATCTGATCTACTTCATACCCTGTTCCCTGAATCAGCAGCGTTTCTTCTTCCCTCAGGATGTTGTTGCAGTCATCCAGGACGACCTGGTATCCAAAATAATCAACATCATTTTTTATCGGTCTCATTTTTTGCCATAGCCAGCCTTTATATAGCTGAGCCGTCTCAAAATCAGGAAAGACACATAAGGTATGTATATCCTCTGCACTCTGGGTCTCAATACAAGGCAGGACTACCGGGTTGCCCTCCGATGCTTTATAGACTGCCGGAAAATTATCACAGGTGTTGTGGTCTGCGATACCGATCACGTCAACTCCGGCCTTTCTTGCAGCAGAGACTATCTCAGGCGCTCCCATCTCAAGGCTGCCGCATGGTGACAATGCGGTATGTATATGAAGATCCACCCAGAACTTAGCCGGCATTTACATTATTTACCCTGTTATGCCCAGCTCCGAAAGCCTGCAGCAAATGCCAAAAATCGTATCTTTCACTGACATGACACATATATTTTCTGCCCTGCAGCGTTCAATAAGATCCGGCGGGGCCTTTCGTCCAGATGCGAGAATAATTACAGGAATATCTTTCAATACGGCAACAGCGGCAACATTGAGATGGGCCTGTATCGTGACCCATACAGAACCTTCGGTGACAGTCCCCATTACAAAACTAAGCAGATCTCCAGCGGCGGCTTTGGTCACATCCCTTTCAGGATCGCCTTCTGTCTGGACATCGGCGTTTAATTTATTGCATAAATCCTTTATCTTCAACTTTTTCCTCCCTTTCTCCTGAGCGTGTGCGGCTGAGATTCTGAAAGTTTCACGATCTGGCATGCAAGTGCCGAGATACCTTCCCTGAGCTTAAATATACAGTCCGTTACAGAACCGTGCCCTCTGACTATTTCCTCTGCCATTGCCTGGCATGATGGTCTGCCGCACGATCCGCAGTCTATATGGGGAAGGCCGTTATATATCTCCTTCATCTGCTGCAGCTTTACCATGGCATCCGCCACGTTGTCAGACAGCGGAAGACGCGGCCTGGGCTGATATTCTTTCGTGACAGGCCATATATCCATTGTGAAAAGCTCTTCCGCCCTTGAAAGTTCTTTAGGAGTAATGTTCCATTCTGTCTCCATACTGCCAAGGCGAAGATTTGCAAGGAAACGTGAATCCGCAGTTCC
>JAQVPO010000188.1 GCA_028702015.1 Synergistaceae bacterium
GTCTATTATGAACTTCCATATGTCAAAGGTTATTTTTTCTGTCGGAAGCGTAAGTCCCCTTCCTGCATTGTTGAAAAGAAAATCCAGGTGCCCTGCATGATCTTTTGCGTTGAAGATAAGTTTCTGGACCTGTTCAAGCTTAGTAACATCCGTAAGGACAGGAAAAACCCTGCCAGGGAACATGGTATTCAGACGATCTGATTCACGATCAAGGCCTTCTTCATTGAAGTCCCCCATAAAAACTGCTTCAGCGCCCCTTTTCAAAAGTTGTTCCGTGATACCAAGGCCTAAACCTGAAGCCGCTCCTGTCACTGCTGCAACTTTGTTTTCAAAATATCCGCTCATGGTATGCTCCTTTCGATAAGAAAGATCTCTGACTCTGTCTAAGCTTATTGTATGCTGTCAAACGTCTGCGCCGCAAAACTGGTTATAGAAAAATTTACAGCAAGCAAATAACATCAGCCCAATGATCTTGAGTCTCCTACGTTCAGCCTTGCAGCTCCCTTCATCATCAGGGCCTTTGAATATTTCAGCACCGGCAGTCCGGACATTGTACTAATTGTTCTGAACTGGAGCATATTCATCTCCATGTCAAAACTAAGCCATTCGGCTTTTCCTTCCCCCTCCCACACCTTATAAAATTTTACTTCCTGAGGATAAAGGGTTGCATGGCTTAGAGCCGCTCCGGCTTTGCCGAGTTCAGGGAGGTATCTCCATCCGAAGTAATTAGTTTTGGAATTTTCATTCAGCAGTTTGAGCTCTTCTTCCTGCCGCTCTCTTCCTCTGTCCAGGCTGATCTTCAAAAAAGTGTTGCTTTCATAGCTGGCAGAGGAAAACCAATGATCTCCGAAATGCCTTAACGAGGCTATATCAGCAAAGATCTTCGGCATTCCGTCTTCCTCTCTTCCGCCGATTATCGGACATGCCTTGTTTTCCCAGATGACTAAAACATATTCACCATCTATGGTTTCTCTGTTTTTAACATATCTGGCAGGAACACTTGCCTGGATCAGGCGGTATTCGCCTCCGGACATCCAGTCAACTTCACGGCACTCTGCAAACTGGATATTTACAGCAGGCTTTATAAGCTCAAAATCTTCCGGGATCATTTTTAAAAGCATATTTTCTTCTGTCTCAAAACTTATGCAGATAGATGTCATATCTCCGTAAACAGTACGTACAGGATGAAAAGGTTCTCCGCTGAAATGTACCGGCATTTTATAAACCAGATCATTCTCTATCTTGAATTTTCCCCTTGGCACTTGTTTACCCCCTTTTCGAAGATCAGCCCTTATTCATGATCAAGTTAAATAAGCAGATCCTCGTGGACCTTGGCAAGAAGCTTGATTATCTCCAGACCCTGCGGACAATGTCGCTCGCAGACTCCGCAAGAAACACACATGTCCGCTCCCCTGCCCCGTTTGAAAAAGGCTTCTTTATAATTGTCTTTTATTTTTACATCCATTGTATTCCGGTACTCGTTATAAAGAGAAAATATGGGTGCAATCATCACGCCTTGCGTGCATGGCATGCAGTATTTACAATCAGTGCATGGCACAGCGGTGCTCCTTCCGTACTCTTTTCTCAGCTTGTCTATAAGATCCTTATCATCTTTGCTCATTACACCGGAGGACGAATCTTTGAATATTCTCAAATTGTCATCAAGCTGTTCCATAGTGCTTGTGCCGCTCAGGACAACGGATACTTCAGGCTGGTCATAAAGCCATCTGAAACACCATTCTGCAAGCGATCGTTTTTCAGTATAGCTTTCCACCATTTTCAAAACACTTTCCGGAGCACTTTTTACCAGCGATCCTCCCCTGAGAGGTTCCATTATCGTTACCGGCAGTCCTTTTGAGGATGCATACTTAAGTCCCTCAACACCGCCGGCCTGATTTTTTTCATCGAGGATATTCAGCTGTATCTGTGTCATGTCCCATTTATAACAGTCAATTATTTCTTTGAAAGCTTCAAAAGTGTTGTGGAGCGAAAACCCTTTATGTAGTATCTTGCCTTTTTTCAACACATTATCAAGAAATCCTGGCCCGTCATATTTTTTTGCTTTTTCCCATACCGCGGGGCTCAGGTTATGAAGCAGGTATATATCTGTGTAATCTGTCTGCAGTCTCTTCAGCTGCTCATCAAGAAATCTTTCCAGATCTCCCTTTTTCGAAGAGAGAGCCACCGGACATTTTGTAACAAGACAGACTTTTTCCCTGTATCCATCCCTTAGCGCCTTGCCAACTATATCTTCGCTGCCTGGGTATGTGTAGGCAGTATCGATGTAATTTACTCCGTTATCGATAGCATGTCTTACCATTGAGACAGCTTCTTTTTCATCAGGAGGAAATCTCATACAGCCAAGGCCAAAGCGAGAGACCCTGAGACCAGTTTTGCCCATATTCACGTACTCCATAAATATCACCTCAAGTTTACGATACCATCTCATTAGTCTTAATAGTATACACTCTTCAATAAATTATCGTAACAATTGTAAGCCAGCGGTTAACAGAGAAGCTTAAAACAATTACGACGCAATGTTTTTTAACACAGCAAAAAGAGGGCTGAGTCAGCTGTTATTTTGGAGCATTCGATAGAATATGTGTTTATAGTTATTATGCATGTCTTTTCTCCGCCGCGCGAAACACTGTCATTTCTCCGCATGCTTTCACAGTATGATTCTATGCCTCTGACTCAGTTTCAGATCTATACATGAACGAAGAGCATTATGCTATTATGTATAAAAACGAAAAGGGGAATATTATTGAAAATACTCGTCAGCGCCTGTCTGCTCGGAATAAATTCCCGATACTGCGGCGGAGGGTGTCTCAATGATCATATTGCACTCCTTACAGATACTCATGATCTTATCCCTGTCTGCCCAGAGCAGCTCGGCGGGTTACCGACTCCCAGGGACCCAGATGAGATCCGTGAAGGAAGAGTCATGGAAAAAAACGGGCACGATAATACCGATATATTTCAAAAAGGTGCAGAAGAAACGCTTAGACTTGCCAGGCTTCTTAAGTCGGACATGGCGATACTAAAACAAAACAGCCCCTCGTGCGGATCTACCATGATCTACGACGGGACTTTCAGCGGTAAAAAGATCCCCGGATCCGGAATAACCGCAGCTTTGCTCATAAAAAACGGTATCAGGGTCATTGGTGAAGACAGCTCCGCCGCAATTGCAGAACTTATGGATGACCCGGAGAAGAAGACGCTCTTTGAACAGCCCCAAGACTGAAGCCTGCCATAACCGTGAGAATAGCATGTATAACAGATGTCACCCCTTTCCCTATAATTTCCATACAAAAGCCTTTTTGCACTTAACAAAGACTCGCCCTATCGATTTAAATAAACTTAATGGAAATCTTATAAATATATATGAGATTGCCAGCTTATAATCTATAATTAATACTAGAACAGATTGATTTTGTATTTTCCCGCATAAAGATGACAGTCAGTTTTTTCAGGAGGGATGCTGATGATAGAGTTTTTTAGGATCTCCGGAGCACTGGCAGGCATGCTTGTGATAACTGCCGGATTAACAGGTTTTTTCGGCCCCAGCCTCCGGAAGATCATAAAAGGGCCTGCTGTATTGAAGATCCATCGCTTCTG
>JAQVPO010000189.1 GCA_028702015.1 Synergistaceae bacterium
AAGTCCGTAAACAACATCTGCAAGCAGATTTGAGATTATCGTTATCAGCGCAAGGATATAGAATGACGCCCCTGCTGATGGATAGTCATGCCCTGAGATCGCTTCCAGAAGAAATGTACCTACGCCGTGAAGAGAGAAGACAGATTCTGTTATGACCGCTCCTGAGACCAGTCCCGGAACAGACATTAGCAGGATAGTAAGTATCGGCGGCAAAATAGTACGGAAGGCATGCCCGTAGACCACCCGTTTTTCTGAAAGCCCCCTTGCCCTGGCCATAAGCACAAAGTCTTCTCCAAGAGCCTTGACCATCAGGTTGCGGACATACAGGGCCCATCCACCGAACCCCATAAGAGTGAGAGAGAGTACCGGCAGCGCCATATGCCACAGATAGTCTACAAAAATCAAAAAAAACCCTGTCGGCTGAGGAATAGAGACACTGCCCCTCAGCGGAAAAATCGGGAATGTTTTTGCAAGCAGCATAATAAGAACGAGCTGCACAAAAAAACCGGGGAACGATGCCGTAACAGCACCTGCCCTTAAAACTATCCGCTCCGCCAGTTTTCCTCTGTGCAGTGCTGCCTTGATACCAAGCCATATTCCTATAACTGATGAAAACAGCATCGAAGTGCCCATAAGGAACAATGTCCCAGGTAAACGGGAAAGCAGCTCGTCCCATACTGGCTTCCTGCTCAGAAAGGATAGCCCGAAGCTGAACGTGAGCATCTGTTTTATGTAAATAAAAAACTGCTCCAGAAGCGGTTTGTCCAGACCATAGAGCTCTCTCAGACGATCCTTTACCTCCGGAGAAAAATTGGGGTCAATAATAGTGCTAACAGCATCTCCAGGCATTATCCTGAAAAGTATGAAATTCAGGACAAGCACTGCAGCCAGGACTCCTATGGAAGAAAAAAATCTTCCCCAAAACCACTTGTTCTTCATTTAGCCCCCGTCTTTCCAGTTTCAAGCATCCGATAGTGACCGTTTCTTTTCATCATTACAAACTCACCCGGCTTATATTCATCAAGCATAAAAGGACCTGACCCCAAAAGACCGTGTGGTCCGAACTTTCCTTTCGGATCAAGCGGGTTCCAGTTTTGCCAGTCGGTTACTTTTTTCAGTACCTTCGCCGGCATACAAGGAAGCCCTCCGATATTGTCAAGATACCAGTAGCTGGTCCCTTCCATATCCACTATGATCTGCGTTCCGTTTTCTGCCCTGACCGATCTGATATTTTTGACCGAATCAAAAAATCTCGGCACCTTCTTTTCTCTTAGAAAATCAAAGGTGGTTTTCAAGTCCTCCGCGGTAAGAGGGCTTCCGTCGCTCCATCTGAGGTTCTTACGCAGTCTGAAAGTCAGTTTTGTATGCTCATTTTTGCCCTTCCCAACTGTTTCGACCGACCATGATTCTGCAAGTGACGGCATATCATCAAGTGTAAACGGGTCCGTGCCTATAAGACTCTCATATATAAGGCCAAGTATCTGCCATGAATAGGCGCTGCTGGCCGCAAAGGGATTCAGGTTTCTAGGTTCTTCCGCAAGGACCATATTCAGAGGACGCTCTTTGCCGTCAGCCGGTTCAGCCATCAGTAGGGTCCAAATGTTGTCTGCAGTCATTTTTTCGTTTGCAAAAACATTTTTCCACTTTTTAGAGACCGCTGAAACTGAAAATCTGCTGTAAACAGGTATTGAAGGCATAAGTTCTGCCAGACGTCTCTGGGACTTTTCCGAAGCAGCTTCTGCTTCTGCCCTGTTCTTTGCGTACCTGAGCTTCAGAAGGTCATCATCAAGGGAATGGTCTTCTATTGATGTCATGTTGTATCCGCCCGGGATATCCATTGAGCTGTGGTAGAAGGAATAGAGTGAATCAGGATTCCTGCCCATGCTCCAGGCTATCACTCCCAGCGAGTATTCTTTCCTGTCAAGCTTCCCTACCATTGCAGAGAAATCCATCGGCTCAACATCAACAGGGAAACCGACAGATCTCAACGAATCAGCTATCTGTTCTGCAAGCTCTGCTGTTGTCGGCGCCACACGGGCAAGAGGTGTCAGCAGCTTCATCCTTGGCATGGGAGTTCCGTCAGGGTATATAAGATCACCGGTAAGGCTCCATTTGTATCCTTTAGCGCGGAGTCTATTTTTTGAGGAAGCCTTGTCATATATGTTCTTCGTGCTGTCAGGCAGCGACCAGGGAGAGACCGGTGGCAACCAGCTGTTTATAGGCTCGCAGTATCCGGAGTATATTGTTCTTACCATATTATTCCTGTCTATTGCTTCTGCTGCGGCATGTCTCACGTCAGGATCATCCCATGGTCTGGCCTTGTTGTTAAGAAGAATAAAAAAAGCGTGGAATCCTCTTGCAAGCGACATGGAGAGTCCTCTCTCCATGCTCAGTCTGTCAATGTCAGAAGGCCTGGTAATGTCGCTTATGATATCAATTTCTCCTTTTTCAGCAGCAAGTACCTGAGAGTCGGCATTTGTTATTATCACCATGCACAATTTCTCTATCCTGGGACCATGTATTTTCTCCGGATCAAAGCTTCCTGCTGCATAAACGGAGGTTGCAGAGAATGCTGTTAACAATAAAAAAACAGAGCAAAAAATAGAGACAAAAAAGTATTTATTTATTGGATTCATATATTATCTCCGTTACACAGGCTTTTTATCACGATTTCTTTCGACGGGACAGGCTTACCGGTAATTATATTAAGAAGCAGCCTCCCTGCAAGCGCTCCTGCTTCAAAGGTCGGCTTGTCGCATTCACTTTCCCAGACCATTGAGTATGATCCGGTTTTTCGAAAACCGATAGCGACTACCGGCGCAGCAGGCTCTTCGGGAAAGTGTTCTCCGTCTGTCCAGATGATCCCTTCAACGCTTCTGTCCATAAGCTTGCCGTATTCTCTTGCCGCCCTGAAGGGATTGCCCTCAGTGCGTTTCAATACGATCTCATATTCGGAGTTTGATATCGTCCTGTCGAGTCCCGACATGAACTGCGGGAACCACTCGGCTGTGAAATCCCTGACTACCACCCCTATCAGTCCGCTCCTGTTCGTTGAAAGGTTGCGGGCGTTCTTGTCGAGGCGGTAGTTGAGTGCCCTGACTGCGCTCATTACCTTGACTCTCGTATTTTCCGAGATCCTGTGGTCTCCCTTTAGAACACGGCTTACTGTTGCCTTGTCCACTCCTGCTTCAAGTGCGACATCCTGCATCGTCACCTTCATCTGAACACCTCTAATGCAACCGTTTGTATTACCTTTCATATTATACCAGCCAAACAAAAGGTAAGAACAGCATCTCTCTCCTGCTGCGATATAGAGATAAACATGGACCCGCCTGCAAATGCGAAAAGGCGGGTCCTTAAGCTATATTTAAAAGGTACAGTAACTAAAAGCTCAGGCTCATCCGGCACATTTTTTCAGAAGAAGCTCCCAGTCCCTCTCTAAATCTGCCTGTCCCTGTGCTACAAGATCCATCCTCTCTCTGCCTTTCTTGAAAAGATGCGAGTAACGTCCCTGTGCTCTGAGGAAATCTTCCAGGGGAACGCTTTTTTTCGGTTCATAGGACAGGACATGTTTGCCGTTTATAACTTCGTACACCGGCCAGAAACGGCTGTC
>JAQVPO010000190.1 GCA_028702015.1 Synergistaceae bacterium
AAAGACGGTATCGCCGGTTTTTCCAGAATGAATGAGAGTCCTTACGATTTCTTCACAACTGGGCACAGCAGCACATCTATTTCAGCTGCAATGGGGTATGCAAAGGCAAGAGACGTCAGCCGCGAGAAGCATGAAGTCGTAGCTGTGATAGGTGACGGGGCACTTCTTAACGGAGTTTCTTTCGAGGCGCTCAACTGTGTTGAGAGCACAAAGACAAAGATAATAATCATTCTTAATGACAACAAAATGTCCATAAGCCCAAGAATAGGCGGCATGGCAGGCCATCTTGCACGCCTGTCAGTAAACCCGACATACATCAAATTCAAAGACTTCATAAAGGACCAGTGCCATACATTAAAACGCGGAGATGCCCTGGAAGAAGCACTTAAAAAAGTCAAATCAAAACTGAAATCACTCCTTCTTCCCAATAATATTTTTGAAGAGCTTGGCATAAGTTACTGGGGACCATTCGACGGACACAACATTGAGGAAATGGAGGAAGTCTTCAGACTTGCCAGACACTGCAAAGATCCTGTGCTGATACATGTGCTTACAAAAAAGGGCAAAGGCTGCAGCGAAGCAGAAAACAACGCACCCTTTTTCCACGGTATCGGGCCCAATACTCATCTGGATGCCGCACAAAACCATAAACAGCCGGCACTTCCCTCATGGAGCACAGTCATGTCAGAAACCCTCTCAAGGGCAGCCGAGCGCGATCCGCGTGTTGCAGTCTGCACTGCAGCTATGTCAGACGGCACAAAGCTCAACGGTTTCGCAAAGAAATTCCCCGACAGATTCTTTGATGTCGGCATTGCCGAGGAGCACATGCTTACTTTTGCAGCCGGAATGGCAGCAGGGGGCATGATGCCAGCTGTGTGCATATACTCAACATTTCTCCAAAGAGCGGCAGACCAGCTAATGCATGATATCTGCATTTCAAAACTCCCCGTGCTTATTGGGATCGACAGGGCCGGACTTGTAGGAGAAGACGGAGAAACTCATCATGGCCTGCTTGATGTATCATGGCTCAGAGCACTGCCTGGAATCACGATAGCCGCACCAAGGGACGCCGAAGATCTGAAATTTTTTGTTAATGGGTGGCTTGAGAGGAAAATTCCCATGGCCGTACGATACCCGCGGGGCAACGCTCCAAAGACCGTTCTGCCCCAGGGAACTCAGGAAAGGGTCCCTGCCGGATGGGAAAAACTGGAACTGCTCTCCGAAGGAAAAGACTTATGTCTGATAGGCATTGGAAGCACAGTTGAACTCATGCAGAAAACAGCTGAAAAACTCCGTGCGGAAGAGGGCAT
Source organism: Synergistaceae bacterium (assembly GCA_028702015.1). Taxonomy (GTDB): domain Bacteria; phylum Synergistota; class Synergistia; order Synergistales; family Synergistaceae; genus Caenicola. The sequence continues at coordinate 1,311 of JAQVPO010000190.1, forward strand.
AGCACCTACTGTGGCTGACCTCAGGTTTATCAAACCATTGGATCTGCATGGGATCTCAGAGATACTCAAAGCGCACAGCCTTGTTGTCACAGCAGAGGAAAATTACCTCAGCGGCGGCTCAGGCAAAGCCATATCAGAATTTGCATTCGATGAATACCCTAACTGCAGGGTAATTAACATAGGCGTGCCTGACAGATATATTGCACATGCAACACGAGCAGAACAGTGGCTTGAATGCGGACTGACGCCTGAAAACATAATAACGGCAATCAAGGCTGCAAAATGAAAAAAAAACTTGTCCGCCTGGATAAACTTATCGTCGAGAAACATATACTTCTTTCACAGACTCTTGCCCAGAGCTATATAGAGGACGGAAGAGTCAAAGTAGACGGTATGGTGATCAGAAAGACTGCTTCAATGGTATCAGCTGAATCCAGCATAATTGTTGATGCCCCTGAAAAAGAGTGGGTCAGCAGGGGAGCACATAAGCTTATCCGGGCACTCGATCATTTTAAATTAGACCCTTCAGGTATGACATGCATAGATGTCGGTGCATCAACAGGAGGCTTTACTGATGTTCTGCTTTCAAGAGGAGCAGGAAAAGTCTATGCTGTTGACGTAGGATACGGACAGCTGGCATGGAAACTGAGGAACGATCCGAGAGTAGTAGTAATGGAGAGGACTAACGCGCGGCACCTTGATACTGATATGTTCAACGGAGAGAAAGCTGATATGATCGTTTCAGACGCTTCATTCATATCTCTGAAGCTCCTTCTGAAACCGCTTGAAGCGCTGCTTGCCGAAAACGGGACGATGGTCGTTCTTGTAAAACCACAGTTCGAAGTCGGAAAAGAAAAGGTCGGAAGGGGCGTAGTGCACGATCCTGACCTCCATGAGGAAACGCTGAAAGATCTTGCGGGATTTATAGAAGCCGAGACTGATCTGGTACTTTTTAACGCTACTTATTCCCCTATAAGGGGACCGGAAGGAAACATAGAATTCCTCTTTCTTTTAGGGACAAAGAACAATACAATAATGAAACATGCTAATATAGACTTTACGGAAATGGTCAAAGAAGCACACGAGGCTACGCGCTGAAGGCAGGGGATCATCTGATGAAGACAAAAAATGTCGGGCTTCTTTTCAATACACAGAAACCGGAAGCGATAAACATGGCAGCCAAACTCTACGCGTGGGGAAGGGAAAAATCTATCAATTTTATGCTGCCTCCGCATGAAGCATCTGCTTTAAGCATACCAGAAACTCCAGACAATATCTGGAGAGAGGATGTTGGGTTTGCAGTTATACTGGGCGGAGACGGGACTTTTCTCAGAGCCGCAAGATATACTTTCGGCTACCAGATCCCCCTTTACGGAATAAACCTGGGAAGACTGGGCTTTCTTGCTACAGGGGACCCTGAATGTGCAAGGGAAGATATCACTTCGATACTGGAAAACAATTTCACGCTCCAGCAGAGACATCTTATTAAAGGTCTGGTCTGGAGAGGAGACCGTGTCGTATATGAACTTCACGCACTTAATGATCTTGTTATATCAAAGGGAAGTCTGGCCAGGGTCATTGATCTTGAGGTCAGGGTCGACGATGAGATACTTTCACTCTTTCTTGCTGACGGGCTGATACTTTCAACCCCTACCGGATCTACTGCATATGCCCTTTCAGCAGGCGGCCCGATAGTTCCGCCGCATGTGCCCTGCATGCTGCTTGCACCGATATGCGCACACACGCTTTACGCACGTCCGGTAGTCCTGAGCGGCACAGACAGGGCATACGTCACGCCAAAAGGGGACAACCGAAATCTTATCCTCACGCAGGACGGACAGCTCTGTTACGAGCTGCTGCCCGACGATCACCTCGAAGCAATGCTTGATCCCAATATTTTTATTAACATCATACAGCTCAAAGACAGAAGCTATTACGACCTCCTCAGAGAAAAGCTTCGCTGGGGATTCAACGGCATTACTGACGGAGGAGACTGATATTGATCGAAGAGATCCGTGTGCGCGGAATCGGCGGGATCAGAGAAGCCGAATTATCACTAAAAGGAGATTTCATAGTAATAACGGGAGAAAGCGGCTCAGGCAAGAGCAGCCTTGTGCGTGCAATGGAATTTATAGCGGGGAAAAGGGCCCAGACAAATTATATTAATGCCCTTGAAGAATCTGCTGATGTTATGCTGACTCTCTCCGCTAATCAGATCCCCGGTCTTGATGAAGAATATCAGCCCCAGGACGGAACTCTCCTGGTCAGACGTCAGTTCAGCCGCAGCGGCAGGGGC
>JAQVPO010000005.1 GCA_028702015.1 Synergistaceae bacterium
TAACAAGGATAAGTTTTCCGGTGGGTCTCCCTTCTACAGTTTTGAAGAAATCAAGCGAAATTTTTGCTTTATCTCTTCCGTAGGGGATCACGTATTCATCTGCGATACCTGCTTTATCGGCTATTTCCTGGATGGGTCTGAGCTTTGCCTGCTGTGCTATTTCAATATCTGAAAACATAATATCCTCCTCCTGATATATAATTGCAACTGTGATTAAGGTTTATATATATACCATAAGTACCCGGAAATGTTAATGTTTTTTCAAAATATGATTATAATATTGAACGGTGATAAATGATGAAACAATGGAAGAGCGGCAACCTAATAAACAAAACTATCTTTTCTCTTAACGGCATATATTCGGCCTTTATCGCTGAAAATGCTGTCCGGCGTGAATTCGGGGCTCTCTCTCTATTGCTGGTTTTAGCGATCTATATGGGCAAGGATCTGAAAACGATATTAGCTGTTTTCCTTGCCGGCCTTTTCCCGATAGTTATTGAGCTGATAAATACTGCATCAGAGACTGTCATAGACATGATACTCGGTCCAATTTACAGGGAAGATGTTAAGCATGCCAAAGACATGCTTTCTGCAGCCGTCATGCTAAGTCTTTTTATCGGCTACGGTACCTCGTTGATTTTAATATTCGGTTAATGCAATAGAGAAGGATCTATTGTTAACCATTGCTTCACTAACGCTCTCCGTTGCTCAACTATTGTGCAACAACTGTTTTGGCGCACCTTCCCTAATCGTCTCTCCCGAACGCATCTTTACGGGAGTCCGGCAGCTTTAGGGTTAAAGCATAAGGAACAGTACCAAAGACACTGGATCCCCGATAGTAACATTCGGGGACGACGGGGATAGGAGGCAATTTCTCCCTGATCCAAACATAGGCAGCAACGGCAGGAGTATCTTCTCTCCGATCTCCAGCCCCGTAGTTCCCGTATGTCACACCTTATGTCGTTCCTGTATGTTTCTGAGCGGGAATCCAGGTTTGCTCAACCGCTTATACTGTCTACGCAGCCTTTGTCTGCAATTCTCTGCAATGCGAAGCGATGCAAATTCTTCGCAGCCTGCGGGCTGTAAATTCACCGCGGCTTGAAAAGCCGCAAATTTCCCCGCCCCTGCTACCGCTTCACCATTGCTTCACCATTGCTTCACCATTGTTTAGCTAATGTTTCACACTTGTTTTCGCTACTGCACCTTCCCTTTAGCCGTCTCTCCCGGACGCATCTTAACGGGAGTCCAGCGGCTTTAGGGTTAAAGCATAAGGAACAGTATCAAAGACACTGGATCCCCGATAGAAACATTCGGGGATTACAGAGATCGGGGCTTATCTTATTTTTCTAGCCCCTACAATTGCTTCACTATACTGCATCTTGTCGCAGCTTTGCTCCGGTGATCTTCCGGCAGTTTAGGCTGGCAGACAAAATGCCAGCTGCATTCTTTATCTTGCAGTCTTCCTCCTGATCCTGAAGAAGAATTTCTCTGCGTCCGTTTCGGGAGGAACTTCTGCTCCTGCTTCATCGGAAACCTCAAGAGCCTCTGCTTCCGCTCTCATTACGGCTTCCTCCTCTGAGGTAGGACCCGCTTCCTCTTTATCATCTTTATCATCTGTTCTTTTGACCTTAATTATTTTCCGCAGCAGACCTTCAACGTAGTAATTGGTGTCCACTATCACCATTGCACCCTTTTTGATCCGCTCAGCCTTTATCTCGCTCTGCAGACGGTCGTCAAGGAGATCTTCTATGCTTGGATTTTCCTTGCTGTCCTTGCTCTCTTTGTCTTTTAACTGAGGCCCGTCAATTTCAGCGACTATCTGGTTGTTAGTTTCTTTTATACTCAGTTCCTTAAGCATCTCATCAAGGGTTGAAATGACCCTCAGGCCTGTTGCAAGAGATTCCTGCTCCGGCTCCATTATTCCGCCGCCCCTGACAACTATTTCGCAGAAACCAACAGCATTTTTCGGAACTGTTACCGGTATCTTCTTTACCATGGACCTCTTCCGCCAGGGTCTCAATGTGATTTTAAGCTCAAGCTTATCACCTGGTGAATATGAGTCTTTCTTGTTGGCTATTTCAAGCTTTTCGATGAAAACGACTCTGGCGTCTCTTGTTATCTCTACATCAAGGTCAACGCCGAATGGCCTTATTTCCTGGAACTGGTTAAGTGCAAACAGATCCGAAAGACCGTCAAATTCTCTCAGCAAAGAGGAAATAAGATCTTTGTCAGAGAAGAAAATGTTTCTTCTCTCCCATCCACCAGGCAGGTTCCCTCCATAGAATTTATATTTAAGGATTGCAGTACCTTCGCCCTTTCTTGCCCAAAGGTCGTCAATTATTCCGAGCATGCCCATGCTCCCGATGACAGGACCTGTAAACGAGTCGGCAACGGTCTGGAACCTTTTGACCGTATGATATTTTCTGTCTACATCATTGAACGTAACTTTATAGCTTATGGCAGGCGCAAGCTTACCGATATGTCCGGCAATCGCTTCAGGTCTGTCCTGTGTTATTATTCCTATTATCGGCCCCTGATACCCTAGCTTGAATGAACTCGCCATACTTGGTATCACCTGCAATATAGTTGCTTTTGTCAATGGGAATGAGACTGCTCCCTGACCAACCATAGGGTGGCCGAAGGCAATAAAGCGTCCGTCCTTTGAGAGTGCAGTCAGTGTTCCTATGCCTCCCATCTGAATATCACCCCACGCAAGAGAAGCTCCTACTGCAGAACCTGGTTCGGGCCTTGAGTCAAGTTCAGCTGCTGAAGATGATGAAGAAGCACTTCCAAGCGGCATAAGAGGAAGCCCAAGCCTTTTCTTCATCTCTTCCGTTATCCTGCTGCTAATGCCGTCGACCTGAACAGGCATTGCAAGCGGAACGAGCGGAGCATCATAAAGCATCGCGATATCTCCTGACACTGTTTCTGAATCAGCGTCACCTGAGACAGGCTTGTCTGAAACGCTGTCTGTTTCTTCTTCGTCAGACTGATCTTCTGACGTTGCATCCGCAGAAGTTATGCCCTCTATTGCAAAGTCACTTGGATCTGGGGCCGCCTTTATGTCCTCCGAAGCCGGCTTCTCTTCAGACTCTCCGGCCTTGCCGTCTTTTGCTGCAGACTTGACATCATCGCTGACAGGCTCTTTTTCTATCTTCGGAGAAACCCCGAACTTGGGTATCCTGTCAGGCCAGTCGAACGCTTTAGCCATTTCCTCTATCGGCGTAACCAGTCCAAGGTTGTTGTCTCCAAACTCCCATCCGTAGCCGATGGCCCCTACAAGCTTTCCTCCTACGTATACGCGAGAACCGCTCATGCCCGCAGCAATGCCGCCGTTTGCCCTTACATAAGGATCATCGACCCTTAACAGTATAAGATTTTTGGGGCTTGTCTTTCTGGGGACTATACCAAGCAGGGTAGCGGGAAATCTTGATATTTTCGTTCCACGAAGCACCGTTCTTATTTCTGCCTTCATCCCAGGCTTGATATCAGAGAGAGGAAGAACCGGGTCAATGGGCACAAAATCAGTTTTTTCTGCCGCGTCAGAGATCAGCGGCGTAAAAAATACAAGCAGGAGAATTGCGGCGGCGGCAGCCGCTTTTATCATTTTCAAATATAAACTGTCCAAATAAGTACTCTTTATATCCGTTTTTTCTGATTTCAATAACCGTGAACCTGATATTTTACCCATCAGTTATCGCTCCCGTTTTGTATTTTCCCAGTTTTAAGGTATATCAGATTGCTCATTATCAGTTCATCAAGATTCCCGTCCAGCACTCCCTGAACGTTTCCTATCTCACAGCCGGAACGGTGGTCCTTGATCAGCTGAAATGGCTGAAGTGTATAGGAACGTATCTGACTGCCCCAGGCAACAGTCCTCTTCTCGCCCTGGATGTTATCCAGCTGCTCCTGTCTCTCTCTCAAAGTTTTTTCAAAAAGCTTGGACCGCAGTACCTGCATAGCTGTAGCCCTGTTCATATGCTGCGATCGTTCGGTCTGGCAGCTGACAACTATACCAGAAGGGACATGTGTGATCCTTATGGCGGAGTCAGTCATATTTACATACTGACCTCCGGCTCCGCTAGAGCGGAAGGTATCGACCTTAAGGTCTTCAGGCCGTATCTCAACTTCTACACTGTCAGGAAGAACGGGCATAACCTCAACTGAGGCAAAGCTTGTATGACGCCTTTTGGCAGAATCGAAAGGAGATATCCTGACAAGTCTGTGGACACCCTGTTCACCTTTAAGATATCCATATGCATAGTCACCGCTTATAGATATGGTGACACTTTTTATCCCTGCTTCCTGATCGGGCAGTTCATCTATTAGTTTTACAGTGTATTTATTTGATTCGGCCCATCGCATATACATTCTATAGAGCATCTCGGCCCAGTCCTGCGAGTCCAGACCGCCTGCCCCTGCATGTATGGTCATTATTGCGTCGCCCGAATCATATTCTCCGTCAAGAAGGACCAGTGTCTGATAAGCCTTGATGTTTTTGGACAAAGCAGACGATCTCTCATAAAACTCATGAGTAAGTTCTTCATCATCGACCTCAGACAAAAGCTCGGCCAGCGTCTCTAGTTCAAGAAGCTCTTTCTGTGAAGATTCAATTTTCTCAAGTCTGGACTGAAGCAGAGATATTTCCCTGGATACCTGCTGAGCGTTGTCTGAAGACCAGAAGTCAGGCTCTGCAGCAATTACCTGAAGCTCATCTATACGGGTTTTCAGTGAAGACGGGTCAAAGACTTTCACGCAGCTCGTCAAATGACGAACGCAGATCGGCCATGACAGTAGTTATCGGCATTACAACCATATGGACCTCTCCCTTGGGGTACGAGTTGAAACTTCTGACTATTGATTATAACAAGTAGCTGGAAAAATTGGGTATATATCAGCACAGATTAAGCAATATTCGGGAGGCTTTGTTTCAGCGCACGTCCCGAATACATTATTGTCAGCTTTTTATGCTGAACTGCCATGATCTGTCCCCTGTCCCTGCTGCGTGATCTGCTTTTATGTATTTATCGGGAGAGAGGACAGTTTACGGTTAGTACTATATGCAGCGGTGAAACGTTTTCCTGACCAGCCTTAGCTATTTTCAGGTGCATAAATCATCTGCCTAATGGCAGCCATGGAAAACCCTAATTTTATTAAACAAGTTTAATAAAATTATCCCCCGGTATGAATTCTCCGATCCGTACAGAATGAACAAAGCCCCCGCTGTGCAGCTGATCGATCAGATCTCTCCCGCACTCAGGGGGAACTGCGATAAGAAGGCCGCCGGAAGTTTGAGGATCAAATACTATATCTTCAGCAAAGATACCTTTCTCAGACTCATTTATAACATGGGATCCCGAGTGCTCTTTATTCCTGTAAGCCCCTGCTGGGATAAGCCCCATTCCGGACATCTCTTCTATTCCCGGAAGCAGGGGAAGAAGATCCATATCTATCTCAAGAGCCGTACCTTCTGAGAGCAGATCCAGAGCGTGTCCTGCCAGACCGAATCCTGTCACGTCAGTACAGGCAGTTACTGACCTGCATATATCCTCTGAAAGCACAGGGGGAATAGAATTTAAGGCCGCCATGCTCCGAACGGCGGCGTTGGTATTTTCTTCTGAGAAGAGCTCTGCCTTTATCGCAGTCACAGCTATTCCAGTACCTATAGGCTTTGTAAGGATAAGCACATCGCCAGGTTTTGCAGTCCCGACGGTCCACATTTTTTCTTTTTTGACTTCCCCGAAGACCACAAGTCCGTACTTAGGCTCTTCGTCCTGCACGCTATGACCTCCGGCAAGCATTGCGCCTGCCTCTATTGCTTTCTGTGCTCCGCCGTTCAGTATTTCCTTAAGGACGGACAGCGGCTCGCAGTCAGTCGGAAAACATACGACATTAAGTGCTATGAGAGGTCTGCCGCCCATAGCATATACATCGCTGAGGGAATTTGCAGCCGCTATTCTGCCGAAATAATCCGGAGAGTCAACGACCGGGGTAATAAAATCCAGAGTAAGTATCCCGACCCTTTCTTCATCTATTTTCCACAGTGCGGCATCTTCGCCCCTGTTCCACGATGCAATCAGGCTTTCATCCCTAAACACAGGAAGGTCTTTCAGTAAGCGGTCCAGCTCCGCCGGACCAATTTTAGCTGCTCAGCCGCTTGTACGGGCACGTTCTGAAAGCCTCATACATATCCCTCTCTTTCTATCTCATGCGCAGATGGTGAACATCTGCCGCCGCAAATATCATTTCTTGTTCGCCGACCTTAACGACAAGGGCTCCCTGTTCAGTTATCCCCACAGCAGTTCCCGTGAAACTCTCTTCGTCCTGTGTCACGAGTATATCACTGCCGATAGTATCGCACTCTTTTCTGTATGAGAAAAGCAGTTTTTCCTTGCCGTCTGATTTTTTAAGATCCATGACATATGATGAGAGGCTGTACAGGACACGTGAAAGAAGGAACGGCCTTGGGACAGGATGCCCTTTTTCAATATTGATCGATGTCGCAATATCCCTGACCTCTTCACTCATTTCTTCCTCTGTAAAATTCACGTTTATGCCTATGCCAGTCACCGCATAATATATACGATCCGGCTCACCGGCAGCCTCGCTCAGTATCCCGCATATCTTACGGCCGTTCGCAAGAAGATCATTGGGCCACTTAAGCTTTGCGTCGACCTGATATTCTTCTTTAAGTACTGATTTTACAGCAAGTCCGGCGGCAAGATTAAGAAGCTGTACATCGCCTGGCCGAAGTTCAGGGCGCAGAAGCAAAGAAAAGAGCAGGTCCTTTGAAGCAGGAGCATGCCATGAGCGCCCCCTTCTGCCTCTTCCCTCCGTCTGTTCGTCTGTCACGGCGACAATGCCTTCCGGCGCGTCCTGTTGGGCAAGTCTCTTTATTGCATGCTGGGTGGACGTAATGCTCGGAAAGTAAATAGATTTGCTGAACAAGGGAATATCTCTTAAAAGAAAATCCAAGATCGTCTCGCTTATGGCATCGGTTTCGCGGATATTTTTAAGCATATACCCTTTTTGCGGCAGAGATCCTATGTCAAATCCCTCTTCACGAAGCGAGCAGATATGCTTAAACAGAGCCTGTCTTGAAAAGCCCAGTTTTTTCGTAAGGACTGAACCTTGAACGTATTCACCCTCGGATTCTGCTAAAAATTCAAAAAGCCTGTAACGGCTGCAATGCGGCTCAATGCTGTTGTGCAAAAGATCACCTCAAAAAAATAGATCCTCGGGAACATTATAACAGTAAGGACAGCTGTAATGGAGCTGGGATACCGTTTATGAATGGGACAAGGAGCTACGGCAGAAGGAAACTGCTGAAAAAATTTTAACCTTTAAGCCTTCAGCCCAGTCTGTTGGCCCGGAGCGTCAGACCCGCTCCTATGACAAGAAAGACGATGTTGGCTATCCATGCTGCAAAAACCGGATGCAGGTAGCCGGCATCCCCCAGGGACTGAGTAAAAGATAATATGACATAGTAGACAAACACAATGATCACGCTCAATCCCAGTCCCATTCCTGAGCTTGAGCGCTGAGGCCTGCTGCCCACTGCTGCTCCGACAACTGCAAGTACGAGACAGGCCCATGGAACTGAGAAGCGAAGATTCAGCAACATCACTATCTTAGATACATCCAATCCCTTATGCTTCATCATATTTATTTCATGAAAGAGTTCCCTGAGTGTCATTTCATCAGGAGTCCTCGCTGTCCTTGATGCCTCTTCAGGGCTGATGCTGAGCAGGAGTGCCTGTTTATCAAAAGTGAAGAGCAGAGAGACCTCATTCTTTTTGGTTATCTCAAAAACTTTGCCTTGTTCGAGCCACCAGCTCCCATTCACCCATTCACCATTTTCAGCCGAAATCAGTCTGCTGAGACGTCCGTTCTCGAACTCCTGAACTATCACATCACTCATTTTTCCGTCTTTGATATCCATCCTGTTCACATATATTACACGTTTCAGAGAACCTCCTGATTCCTCTTTCAGAAAAACCTTTTCCTTGAAAACCGGCGGAGATTTTTTGAAGACTTCATAGGCCATAACGTTTGCAGCAGCTCTTTCACTAATAGGAACAAGCGTTTCGTTTACCAGAAAAGCCCCTATTGAGACCAAAAAAGCCATGATTATGACTGGTCTTATAATTCGGGTAAATGATATGCCGGAAGACTTCAGAGCTACAAGTTCAGAATTTGCCGATAGCTTGTTAAAGCCAAGGAGCGCTGCCAGGAGACAACTCATTGGAATGGTCATAGCAACCATCTTTGGAAGATAGTACAGGAAGAGACGCAGAACAACGCCCAGCGACACTCCGTTCTTAATTACGAGGTCGGCGATCCTGAAAAGCAGGCCTCCGGCAACCATAATTATTGTGAAAGCCATCAGCCCAAAGAAAAACGGACCGACAAGCTCAGCGAAGATAAACCTGTCAAGTGCTTTGAATTCAATATATTTATTCAGTTTAAGACATTTTGCGTAAATTTTATTATTCACTTCTGTCCCCGTTGATTTGAATTATTTTTTCTGCACATTCACGGATCGCACCATGCCCTCCGGTGCTTTCCGTCTTCCAGTCGGCAATCATGACAACTTGTGAAACAGCGTTTGCAACAGCTATCCCCAGACCAGCCCATTCAATGCATTCTATATCAGGGATATCGTCCCCGGCAAAAGCTACCTCTTCCCTCTCTATATGATAATTTTCTGCCAGAGTTTTAAGCTCACTGAGCTTATCTTTTGTTCCGTTCACGCAGCCTGTAACACGAAGATCTTCTGCTCTCTGCTGAGTAGCAGGAGAGTAGCGGCCGCTTATAAAGAAGACTTTAATATCACGGTCAATAAGCTTCCTGATACCGTAGCCGTCCTGGATATCAAAACGTTTGAATTCCCCGCCCTTGCCGTCCATATAGACCCCTCCGTCTGTCAGAGTACCGTCTACATCAAGGGCAAAAAGCTTAATCAATGTCCTTTTCTCCGGGATCCCTGCGCTCCCAGTCATGGTTTATTCTGGGTGAGAGCCCTCTTGTTGACTCAGAAGCAAAGTCAAGTATTATCCGGCCTTCAGCAGTAGAACCATATTTTGCATCAAGCTCGGCAAGTCCTTCGCGGATCGTGCATCCTGGACTATAGAGCATTCTGTACATATCCCTTATGCATCTTCTTTTTTCAGGGTCAAATCCCCTGCGCTTGAGTCCTACCCTGTTTATGTCATAGACCCTGACAGGAGCGCCATCTGCAAGACAGAAGGGCGGAACATCGCGAACGACCTTCGATAAACCGCCTATCATACAGTAAGATCCGACGTGGACAAACTGATGGAAGCCGGACATCCCTCCCACTACAACATAGTCCCCTATATGGGTATGTCCTGAAAACCCGCATTTATTGGCGATCGTACAGTCATGCCCGACCTGTACATTGTGGGCAAGATGAACGTTCTCCATTATAAAGCAATTGTCGCCTACAGATGTAGCCTTGCCTTCGCCGACCGCCCTGTTTATTGTGACGTATTCACGGCACATAAGGTTATTGCCTATCCTGACCCACGTCTCTTCATTCCTGAAGGATATATCCTGAGGTTCGCCCCCTATGACTGAGTGGTCGAAAATTGTGCACCCCGAGCCCATTTCTGTGTAGCTGTATATATGGACAAAGGCCCTTAGCTCCGTATCGTCGCCCAATATCACCTTATCGTCAACCATGCAGTATGGGCCTATTCTGACATTTTTACCAAGCTGTGCTTTTGGAGAAACTATCGCAGTTGGATGTATAAATACACTCATCGTACACTATTCCTCGGATTTAAGGGTAAGACCTGAAGAAATGACACAGCCCATCGTGCCTTCTGCAGCCAGGTCCCCGTCAATTGTTGCTCTGAACTTGAATTTGAAGTTGTTTTTTCTGCGTTTTACGAGAGTAGCTACAGTTTTCAGCTGATCGCCGGGCTTAACAGGCCTGCGGAATTTGACCCTGTCTATCGATGTCACATATACCAGACGGCGCTCGTTTTCCTTGATCTCAGTATACAGCTTCAGCAGCACAGCCGCGACCTGCCCCATGGATTCAATAATAAGCACCCCCGGCATTACAGGTTCATCAGGAAAATGTCCCTGAAAGAACGGTTCATTTATCGTAACATTTTTAATGCCAGTGACTTCCACCAGTTCATCTGTCAAAACAAGATCCTCTATCCTGTCTACCAAGAGAAAGGGATAGCGATGCGGCAGAAGATCCAATATCTTATTGATGTCATATTTCATAAATTTATGCCTCCAGTTATAAGAATTCGTCTAAAATCACAAGACCTTTTTTATTCTGTCTACAAGCCTGCCATGAAGGTCATGACCAGCACAGATGCCTATATAATGGGCAACAGGGATATTTCCTAAAAGAGCAAGGTCACCTAAAAGGTCATTTATTTTATGAGTCACACACTCAAGGGGAAAACGAAGTCCTCCGTCATTCAAAAGTCCAATTCCATCGAACACAAGCGCATTGTCAAGCCCCCCGCCCTTTGCAAGACCGTTTTTTTTCAGATAGTCCAGTTCGGAAGTAAATCCAAAAGTTCGGGCTTTCGATATCCTGTTCAGGAAGACCTCCGGTGATATGAGAGAAGATGTCCTCTGGGTACCGACAGGAGTACCGGGATAGTCTATCACATAGGTAACCTTAAGTCTCTCAGCAGGAAGTGCCATTATTGAACGATCCCTCTCAGGATCATCTACCGTGACCGGAACTGTAAGGAAATTTTTTTTCCTATGCTCTCCTCCGTATTCTGCCGTGCCAACCTTTGAAAATCCTAAAGCAAAGGGGTACGGGCTTCCGTCAAGGATAGGGACCTCTTCTCCTGCAAGGCTTATAACTGCGCTGTCTATATCAAGTCCTGTCAGGGCTGCCAGAAGGTGTTCCGCTGTCCTTACAACAGTACCGTCGGGAAGCATGAACCCTGTAAGCCTCCTGTCCTCCACGACCTGCACAGATGTAACAGAAAAAAGCCCTTTCTCAGTTGAAAAATAAATACCCTCTTTCTGTGAAGGAGCAACAGCTACCGTAGAAATTTCTCCTGAATGCAGCCCCACTCCTGTAAACTCTATCCGTTCAGATATTGTCCGCGGCATTATTTTTCCCCCGAGCCAAGCACATCCAGCCTCTTTTCGATGCTTTTGACATTTTTTATCAGATCGGGAAGCTGTCTGAGAGCCGCCAACTGACGAAGATCTTTTTTATGGTCTATTGCCGGAAAGCCTGAGACGACCGAACCGGGCAGAATATCTTCTGTAATACCAGCCCTTCCTGCAGCAATGACTCCGTCTCCTATGCAGGCATGGTTGGCGACTCCAGACTGGGCTGCCATGGTAACACCTCTTCCAAGAGTACTGCTGCCGGCAACACCTGCCTGTGCTACAATTATGCAGTATTCACCCACTGTGCAGTTGTGAGCTATCTTCACATGACTGTCTATTTTTGTTCCTTTGCCTATTTTTGTCTCTCCGAAGGTAGCCCTGTCAATACTTGAACATACACCGATCTCTACATCGTCCCCGATAGTGACTGTCCCTATCTGCGGTATACGAAGCAGTACTTTTTCCGAATCAGGCATAAAGCCAAAACCATCACACCCTATCACTGCGTTTGCATGGATGATGCAGTTACTGCCGATTGAAGACCTGTCATATATAACCCCACCCGGTTCTAACCTTGAATTATTGCCTATCGATACCTGCTTGCCGATCCATACGTTTCCTTCCAGGATACAGTCATCGCCTATGATGCATTGATCAGAAACCACGCATCCGGGACCTATAGTCACGTTGTCGCCTATGACAGAGCTTTCTGATATCACAGCTGTTTCGTGGATGCAAGGAAGATGTGTTTTGTTTCCTGTGTCAAAATATTCAAGAATCGTTACTAAGGCCCGTCTTGGGTCTTCGACCTCGATACCCTGCCCGTTTTCTGGTATCCAGCCGTTCTTAGTAAGCAAAACAGCATCACAGCTCATATTCACGGCCAGTTTTTTTTCCCAGAGCGGCGATATGGATCCGGGGCAGGGAGACTCAGGTGCGGATATGGATGTGACAATATAACTTCCCTCTCCCTTTAGGGTCCCTTTAACCATATCTGCGATCTTTGCCAAAGTAAGTTCTTTGATGCTCATAATGATCGATCAATTCCTTTCAAAAATGCTACAGGTTTCCAAGCATCCTCAGACCTAGAGAGTCCTGGTCACGAGAGTCATAGTGAAGCTCAAATGAAATATATTCCGTTGCCTTATAACCTATTGCGGCATTATACTCCCCGTCTTCCCTCCAGCGAAACCAAGCATAGGGCTTATGCATCCTCGGTTCAATGTTGATACGGCCCCACCACATGCTGTCCTTTGTGGACCATTCTCCGCCCAGCCATACATCACCCCATGGAGACCATCTAAGTCCCAGTCTTCCCTCAGGATCCCAGGTTTGCAGGCCTATTATGCCCTCTCCGTATATCTCAGTGTTCCAATTGGAAAAAGTTTTAATTTTTCTGCCGAGATGAATGCCAAACTCCCCAGTCTTATCCCTGGTCCCTGCATAAAGGGCCGCCCATGCAGCTATTGTGTAATGTCTGCTCTCAACATTGACCTTCATCTGTGATACCTGTCCAGCTGAGAAAGATGCCTTGGGTTCAGCTGATGTTTTTTTCACTACATCTCTTGTTTCAAGTATGTCTTCTGTCCAGATATTTATTTTATCTTCATGTCTTTTAGTCCAGACAACCGGCAGTCCGATAAACGGCGCAGATCTTTCCATGATGGCTTCCCTCAGGTCTTCATGCAGCAGGGTTGGCAGCGAATTCGATGTAAGGGTTGGGTTGATGGCCAGAATAAGGGGAAGTTCAGGAGTGAGAGATATCTTCAAAGTGATTTCTTCTTTTACAGAATGGACCATAAGTGTCGGGTTCCATCCTGGAAGGACCGGAGTCAGGATCTTCAGTACCTCTTCTTTGAGACCGGCGTCACACCAGTTCAGTGCTTCAACAGGAAGACCCGAGATAAGTTTTTCAAGCGGTTTTTCTGCCAATGCAATATCTGCCTTGATCCACTGCAGCGGAGGATCCTGTATCTGGGGCGCCTGGATCTCAACTTTCCAGTTATTTTCCGATGTATTTACCGGGGAGAGGATCATTCTGATCACTCCGGAACGAACATTGACCGAATCAATTTTATAGCCGTCAAACAGCTTCTCTGAAATGACTTTAATTACTCTTTCAGTGTTTTCGTTTGACTGTGATTCAGGCATACGGGCAGCCACCGCGGAGATACTTCTTTCTATTATCTGGCCAAGCCACCGCGGTACTCCTTCTGTTTCAACAGAATATGCCGAAGCTCTTTCAGTAAACACAAGAAGGGTCGCGGCTATGAAGACGGCCGCAACCCATGATTTTCGCAAATATCTGCCTTGCCTAGAAAAGCTCTCCGAACCCAAAGTGGAATCTTCCCTCGTCACCTGTAGCATAGTCCAGCCTGAGGTTGCCAAGCGGCGTATTTATTCTTACACCAATTCCAGGAGATGAGCCCATATCACTTCCGAAACTGGATGTATCTCCGCCTTTCCTCCATGCACGGCCTATATCGTAAAATCCTACCAGCGTGAAGTTTTTATCCACAGGAAGCCTCAGCTCGAAATTGCCGAGGAGCATCTCTTCGCCGTGATACCTGTCATCATCGTAACCGCGTAGGGTCGTATCTCCTCCAACCGTATACATCTGCTCGTAGGGGACATCACCTGAGGACGAACCCACTATGATCCTTGTAGCAAAAATGACCGGCCTATCCGAATTTCCTCCAAGAGAGGTCTCCAGAAAATCTTTAAGGAATTTTTCTACAGGCCAATAAAATTTTGCTTCAAGCCAGTATTTGAAGTAATTGTAATCTGTGCCCTCCACGTCAGCCTGTCCGTACTGGACATTCAGCGTCTGGACATCACCCTTTGAATATGGTAGGTATTCGTCTATGTTGAGACGGCGGACCGATGCTGTTACAGAATAATATGTTCCGTCTCCAAGATCTTCCAATAAAGTTGTTCCCTTGTCATCTACAATAATATTTTTCCAATTGCTTTTTTTATACTCATCAGGAGGATTGTCAGGATTATTCTCAACTTCATGCCAGTCAAAGAGCAGATACCAGTTGTAGATGGAATCATCTTTGAACTTACGTCCAAAACCGAAGTAAGCGCCAACTTTATCCCTATCGTATTCAAAGGCCTTTTTGTTATCAATATAATAGTACAGATCACTCCAAGCTCTCCTATAGGCGCCTATTTTCCATGCTGTCACCTTTCCGCTCATGTAGGGCTGCTCATAACTTGCCCAGTATTCTTCCCTATCGCCTAGATCAAACCCAACACTGAGCTTCATTCCCCTGCCGCCGATGTTGGTGTTCTCATAGCTGAG
>JAQVPO010000191.1 GCA_028702015.1 Synergistaceae bacterium
CCTTATTCCAAGCTATTTTCAAAAACATATTAGTTTTCAGGAAGCCAATAAAGATGGTTCTTTTAACTCAAAACTGCAATCTTTCACTTTATTTTTAACAAGATATCATTTGCCAGCCCTTTGACAGCCTCTTTCTTATATGGCAGAGAGTAACGGTTTGGAATTGCATCGCATACATCCCGGGACAGAGCATCTGCAAACGAACATACTGTACATGGCGTCAATCTGCGCCCATCTATTGTCTCTTCAGCGTGTCTGGCGTATATGGGGATCTTTCCCAGTGCTCCCATAACAATGACAGGTTCGTGAAAAACTTTATCATCACAGCTGTACCTGACATCCATCGCTATATTCAGTCTGGCGACAGAGACAGCTTTCCGGCTGCCGAGTTTTGCAAAGCAGTTTTGTCTGTCCTGCTTCGGGAGCGGAAGTTCTACTGAAACTATTGCTTCATCATGCGCTAATTTTATTTTTTTTTCTGTTAAAAGCATCTCTTCAACCAAGCATGTCCTGATATTTTCCTTTTTATCAATTATGTTAGCTTTTGCGCCAAGTGCAATCAGCGGCGGCAGCATATCACCGGCGGGCGACGCATTCGCAATATTTCCTCCGATAGTTCCCCTGTTGCGTATCTGTTTTGAGCCTACACCTGCGGCTGCCTGAACCAGCGCCGGAAAATACTTTGACACAACAGGATCATTTACTATTGAGCTGAAGCAGACTGAGGCACCGATTTTAAACATATTATCTTCCAGCATCATCTCCAGCATCTCTCCCGTATCAGATACGTCTATCAGTAAATCAGGATCGATCCTGCCTTCATGCACAGCAATAATGAGGTCCGTTCCGCCAGCCAGGACCCTGCTCTCTCTGGTCGTTTGCGACAATGCTATGGCAAGCTCTTTAAAATCCTTAGGGAAAAGCATCTTAGTGTTCATACTATTTACCTGCCTTTTTGGCTGATCCAGCAACATCAAGCACAGCATCTACAATTGCGCTGTAATCACCGCAGCGGCACAGATTCCCGGCCAAAGCGATACGGACATCTTCTTCTGTAGGGGTATGATTCTCATAGAGCAGAGCCGTTGCTGACATCAGCATCCCCGGAGTACAGTAGCCGCACTGGACCGCACCATGTTTTATAAATGCTTTCTGAAGAGGGCTAAGGCTTCCGTCCGGATCAGCCAGTCCCTCGACGGTAAGTACGGATTTATGGTTGATCTGTCCTGTCAGCACAAGACAGGACGAAACTGCCTTTCTGTCAACTATGACAGTGCACGCACCGCATTCTCCCTCTCCGCAGCTTTCTTTGGTCCCTGTCAGCCCCATGTCGTCGCGCAGGAAATCTACCAGACGTTTTGAAGGGTCAGTATCCTTTATATATTTATTTCCGTTTAAATTGAATTCCAGTATCATATCGCTCACTCCATTTTTATTGCTTTTCAAGAGAAATTACTGCGTCTATTATCTTTTCCGGCGTCAAAGGCAGATCGGTCATTTTTGTGCCAAGTGCGTTATTTATCGCGTTGACTGCAGCTGCGGAACCCGCTACGGTTGATATCTCTCCGATACTTTTTGCACCGTAAGGGCCATTGTCGCCTCCGTCTTCAACTAGGATAGTTTTTACCCTCGGCATGTCAGCACAATTCAATGTATGATATTTTCGCAACGTGTCTTTCACTGCTTTTCCTGAATCATCTATCCCCAGATCTTCACAAAGAGCGTAACCAAGGGACATCTGCACAGCACCTTCCACCTGTCTGAAGACCATATCCCTGTTTATTGCCTGGCCTATATCATTTACAGAAAGAAAATCCGTGACTTTGATCAAGCCGGTATATGTATCAACTTCCACTTCTGCAAAATTTACTGCATAGGCGCCGGGGTTATCTATACTGTTATAACTTTCAGTTATTATCATCTCTTTGTGCAATTCCATAAGAGCCCTTTTTGCCAGCTCGCAATATGTAATTTTTACTCCCGTGTCGGTCTCAACAGCTGAATCTGTCAAATGCAGAGAGGTTTCTTTGGCGTCCAGAAATCCTGAAGCTATAGTCATTATCATAGATTTCAGGCTCTCTGCAGCTCTTCTGGCACATTCACCAGCAACATAAGTGACCCTGCTTCCGTATGAGCCGCAGTCATAAGGGGTATATTTAGTATCTCCCTCTGTAACCTGTATATTATCAGGATGAATATTTAAAACTTCGGCAGTTATTATCTGCATGGAACGCACTGTGCCGCATCCCACATCGTGGATCGAAGTCTGCATTGCCACACTGCCGTCCTCATTCATCCTTATTGTCATGGTCGAAAGATCCGGAGTCCCGTTAAAAAGTCCATTCTTATGCGCGCCGCATGCAAGACCGACACCGCGGCGAAATCGCCCTTTATCTTTAGGCTGGGCAGAGTAACGGCTTCTCCATGAAAAAGCCTCTGCTCCAACACGCAGGCACTCTTTGACCCGGCAATTTCCGACGCTAATACCGCTGCAGATATCTATATCATTCGCTTCTACCAGATTCTTCATGTGCATTTCGAAAGGATCCATCTGCATAGCACGCGCTGCAAGATTCATATGTATTTCAAGAGCAGTGATCATTTCAGGTGATCCCCAGCCGCGCATGCCTCCTGCAAGAGGAGTATTGGAGTATGCAACACAGCCGTGATGCCGGTATTCAGGCATTCGATACAATTTGGGCATTTTAGTCTTCATTGCATGGAGCTGATCCAGCGAACTTCCGGCATAAGCCCCGGCATCAAAAAGATTATCCACATCGCATGAAAGGATCATGCCGTCTTTATTGAACGAAGTATTTATCCTGGTTTTGGAATAAGACCTGCCTATAGTGGCTATGATGCTCTCTCTGCGGTCGAGGTGCAGCCTGACAGGAGATTTTGTTTTCATCGCTATGAATGCGACCATCGGCTCATAAATAAACTCCTGCTTCCCTCCAAAAGATCCGCCCATCGGAGTCTTTATTACCCTTATTCTGTTATATGGCATCCCGAGCAAATCTGCTACAACTGTACGAACGCCAAACACCCCTTGCGTCGGAGTCCATATCGTTATTTCACCGTTCTTATAATCGGCTGAATAGGAATGTGTTTCCATAGCCATGTGGTTCATCTTTTGTGTAACTACCTCTGTAGTGACCGATATCTCTTCCTCATCATCCGGCGCATATTTTTTACCTGTTTTTTCATAATCAAATTCTTCTATAAGATTTCCCGAGCCATGTATAGGACAGACATTCGGGCTAAGGCTGCGCTCCGGCGTTGCCATTGCCGGCAGCTCTTCATATTCAACTTTGACCTTGCGTGCGGCAGCTCTTGCAGTTTCAACGTCCTCAGCAACTACTGCTGCGATCGCATCTCCAATAAACCGCGCTTTATCTGCAAAAATATAGCGATCCTCAGGGCACAGTTCCTGTTCAGGAAATGTACGGTATGAGCTGTACTGCTTATGCGGCACATCTTTATAGCTAAAGACCGCCGCAACGCCTGGAGTTCTCTCTGCTTCTGTTTTGTCTATGCTTTTAATGATGCCGTGCGCAACAGTGCTCAATACTAATTTAATATGCAGC
>JAQVPO010000192.1 GCA_028702015.1 Synergistaceae bacterium
AGTATTCCGATCTTCCTCTTGGTCACGAAGTAGCCTGCAGTGCCTAAAAGAGCACTTGCTACTGGATAATCAAGCAGAGCCTGGATGGGGTGGACGACGTACCCTCCCAAAAAGAGCCTGAGCAGTCCTACTGCGAGCCCTGCTGATACGCCTGCGGCCCCCCCTCTCCTTATTGCAAAAATAAAAATAGGAAGCATCCCAAGGCTTACTGACCCACCCTGAGGGAGAGCAAACAGTTTAATAAACGAAAGTGCTATGGACAATGCAATACAAAGTGATCCTTCGACAAGGATCTTTATCGGAACCTTCATGATAATACCTCCAAGTTTTATCTTATTTCGGTCAACAAGAGCAGATAATAAATTAAGGTCTTGATGCTGTCAAATAGTATCTCTGTTAGTAAAATATCAATAAATTTTCTATTTATATTATTTAATTGCAGTATTTCAATTTTATGAACTTAAAAAGCACTTTATGTCAGGAAAAGGAATGAGGCTTGTTTTTTCTTTTTCTCAGCGTTCAGTACAGGCCAGCTTTTTTAAATTGTATGCCCTTTAGCTGTTTGTTCGGCCCTGATCTTAAATGAACATACAAGAGTAGACAGATTAGTTGCAAAGGTAGTAGAATTACTTATATAAGCAATAAAAGACTGAATCCATTTCCTTTGTTATCTCAACATTCATATCAGGCCGATTTTTACGGTTATGATTTCAAAATACGGAGGTGGTCGGCTGATCAAAACACTTTTCAGGTTTATTTTTCTGCTTTTTTGTATCTAACTTTTTTTTGTATCTAACTTTTTAAAATGACTGAAAGGGGAGTTTTTTTGTCATGGAGCCACGTAAACCATCATTAGCACTGGCTGTTCTTATTTTTCTTGCAGTTGCGGTACTGATTGTATTCAGCGTCCTTGTATGGGAAGTTGACATCCACATTTCGCTTATACTTGGCGCTATACTTGCAGGTATTTTCGGAGTTTTCTATCTTAAATATGATTACGGTACTATTGAAAAAGGAATTATCGACGGTATTATGACAGGCATGCAGGCCTGTCTGATTCTTTATACGGTGGGCCCCCTCGTTGGAACATGGATCGCCAGCGGTGTTGTCCCGACGATGATATACTATGGACTTTCAATACTGAGCCCTGGGATATTCCTTTTTGCAACGCTTATTATCTGTTCAATAGTTGCCCTCTCAACAGGAACCTCATGGGGAACATCCGGAACAGTGGGTATTGCCCTTATGGGTATTGCTCTTGGTCTCGGCATTCCTGCACCTCTTACAGCAGGTGTTATTATCTCCGGAGCATATTTTGGAGACAAGATGTCTCCCCTCTCAGACACAACAAACCTTGCTCCTGCCGTAGCAGGTACGGATCTTTTCCAGCATATCAGGGCAATGGTTTGGACTACGGGACCGACATATGTCATAGTCTCTGTTATAACAATAGTGATCGGATTCAAATACGGCGGCGGCAGCCTCGATCTCGCGAAGATCGAAGCACTTAAAGCGCTTATGGATGCTGAGTTCTGGATCAGCCCGGTAGCGCTTTTGGCTCCAATCGTTGTAATCGGTCTTTCTGCTGCCCGTAAACCGGCACTCCCAAGCCTTTATGCAGGTATCCTTGTAGCGGTAGTCTTTGCAGTAATACAGGGAGTTGGAGTAGGCGATATCCTGAACATCATGCAGTATGGCTATACCCCTTCTCTTTCTGCTGAGATAGCCGGAGCTTCAGAAGATGCAGCTGCGCTTACAGCACTTCTTGCTGCGAAGGGCATGACAATAGCACCTGAGATAGCAACAGAAGCTGCCAACGATATAGTAAAACTTATGGAACGCGGCGGTCTGCAGTCGATGAACTGGACGATCTCCCTGATCCTCTGCGCATTCACATTCGGTTCTGTTATGGAAGTCTGCGGATTCCTCAAAGTGATGCTCGAAGCTATCATGAAGCCGATCAGAACAGTAGGCGGCATGGTAACAGCAACGATCCTTTCCTGCTTTGTCTGTGATATCTTCCTTGGTGACCAGTATCTGTCGATCGCAATGCCAGGACGCATGTTCAAACTTGCTTTTGACGATAAGGGGCTTCACCCGAGAATGCTGTCACGTTCACTTGAAGATGCCGGTACACTGCTTTCAGTCCTTATCCCATGGAATACATGCGGTGCTTACCACACGACAGTTCTTGGCGTACCAACGCTTCAGTATGCTCCTTATGCCTTCCTCAACTATATCAACCCGCTAGTTGCAATAGCCATGACCTACATGGGAATAGGCATATTCTGGCGCGGTAAGGATGGAGAACCAGTAAAGGGCGGGAAAACACGTCCTGCGGATCTGGTCTAATAAGAGCTGGAAAATTGCAGGGAAAACTGCCGGAACTTGAAAGTCTCCTGGTCTCAAAATCAGGAAGGACTGCAAATAACTATAAGACTGCGGCCTTTGCCGCTATAGGGGTATATCTTATAGGAGGCACGCTCTGGAGGTATTATTCGCTGGGAATAACAGATAAAGCTTTGCCTAATATTATTTTAGGATTTGCAAGCTTTTTCGCGCTCAAATACCAGAAGCTCGTTTACGTCTCTCCGCTGGGCATGGTCAAGGAGACTCACACCTGGATAACCCACCACAGGGAGATAATGAAATGGGCCGATATAAAATTCATAACCTTGATGAATAAACAGGGTGCGACAATGGTATTTCTGGAAAGAGATCTTTTAGGGTGGAAGGTGCTTTTTGAAAGAAATCAGGTTGATGATCTCAAGAAAATTATTAAACAGTATGCCCCGGATATTGAGGTCAACGAGATAGACCGGTAGTTTCAAACACAGAAGGAGCCCCCTGATAACTAAGGTTTCAGGGGGCTCCTTTTGTTGTGCATATTATCAGCTATTTACTGATGAATTGTTTTTTAACTGCTTCTGCCACATTTCTTCCAAGCAGACGGCACTGATCAAGGTCATTCTCTGTCGGGCAGGATTTTACCTCTACGGAAGGCTGTATTATAGTCCAGTCTCCGCCCTGTTCAGCAAACAGCTGGAGTTCGGCCAGAGCGCCTTTGCTCCAGCTGTAGGAGCCGCATATTCCGAGGATCCGGTTTTTCATCATTTTGTTTGACAGGGACCTGCAGAGGGCAGCCATCGGAGGATAGAGCTCTGTGTTGTATGTGCAGCTTCCAAGGACAAGTCCCTTGTACCTCCATATATCAGCAACCATGAATGAAAGGTTGTCTCTGGAGACATCGTGTACGAATACATCCTTTATTCCAGCCTCTGATATCGAACGGGCAATGGCATCCGTCATAAATTTAGTGTTTCCGTACATAGATCCGTAAATTACAACAACACCCTCATCTGTGTCGTGCCTGCTCCATTTATCATAAAGATCCACAATGTGCTTTGGATTGGTTCTGTGTATCGGTCCGTGTGCAGGGCATATTATCCGCGGATCAAGTCCGCGCACCTTCGCAATGGCCTTTTGAGTCGGGGAAGCATACCGGCCGACTATGTTGGCAAAGTAACGCAGGATCTCATATTCATAATGGACCATGTCGAGCTCATCATCAAAAATGCCTCCTTCA